>CANJSS010000065.1 GCA_947476955.1 Flavobacteriales bacterium | reverse complement strand
TGGATTCTCCTTTTCTCATCTGTTGTAGGAAAAGTTTGCATCTAAAATCGTTTTTTCGCGCTCTTTTTCGGTAATTTTTCGAGTTAAATACTTTTCAATCATAAGCCCTGCTGCAGGTGCGGCCCATAAGCCCCCTCCACCTTTCGCGTTTTCAATAAAAACAGCAATTGCAATTTTTGGATTATACATCGGTGCAAAAGCAACAAAAACAGAATGGTCATCTCCATGCGGATTTTGAACTGTGCCAGTTTTTCCACATACGATAATATCTTTAAGTTTTGCTCTTTTCCCAGTTCCACCTGGCTCGTGAACAACGCGTCTCATCCCCTCAATAATAACAGAATAATGTTTGCGATCAACCATGGAATAATGTTTCTTCCTAAATTGTGCCATAGGCCCATTTGCGCCAATTGATTTCACAAAGTGTGGGGAATAATACCAGCCTCTATTTGCAATTATGGCAACAATATTTGCCATTTGAAGTGGGGTCAACATAACTTCTCCCTGTCCGATTGAGATGGAGCGAATTGTGGAAAATGCCCACCGGTGATTTCCATACCATTTATCGTAATATTTCGCATCTGGAATAGAACCTGGCCGCAATCCTGTAATATCTGTCTCCAAATTTTGCCCCAATCCAAAACTATGCATATATTTTGACCAAATATTGAGCCCAATCTCTGCGTCTTCGAAAATACTTTTCTTTTTCTTTTGTTGAATAATTCTTCTCGTTACGGAGTAATAATATGGATTGCACGAATGTTTTATTGCATCCGCCAAATTACCTGCGCTAGCATGGTTGTGGCAACCAACAACAGATTTATTGCATGGAAACCCAGATTCTGGAGTGATTACGCCTTCTTGTAATCCTATCAATGAATTCAATAACTTAAATGTAGAACCTGGAGGATATTCTGCCGCCAAGGGCCTTGGATATAATGGTTTACTTGGATCGTTGAGTAATGCGGGGTAATTATCTGAAATATTTCTTTTACCGATGAATAAATTTGGATCATAGGTTGGTGCAGAAACCAATGCTAAAATCTCACCTGTTTTTGGCTCAATTGCAACGATACAGCCTCTTTTATTTTTTAAGAGTTTTTCCCCGTAGGCTTGCAAAACAATATCAACACCTAAATTCAGTGGCGGGCCTTGTTTTGCAATTGTATCGTATTTTCCATTCGCATACGATTCAATTGCGTTATTAAGTGCAGAAGTAACAATATAACGGATTCCTTTTTGCCCACGCAATTCATTTTCATAAAATCGTTCCAAACCTGCGCGCCCAATATTGTAGCCTGGTTTATAGAATTGGTCTTCGGTAATTTCCTCTCTGTTTACTTCAGAAAGATAGCCAACAATATTAGCACCATTGGCATAGGGATAGCTTCTCATACTGGTAACTTCTTCATGAAATCCTGGAAAGTTTTCCAAATGTGGCGCAATAACAGCTATTTCTTCCAGCGTTAATTCTTTAAGAAACGGATAAGCACGAATTTTTTGGTAATTGGAGGTTGTTTTTCCACTGTGGCGATTGTAGTATTTCCCTTCCCCTCTGACGATTTCCTGAAACCGATTTCTGACCTGTTCCCGGGTCCAGCCAATCAATTTTGCAAAAGCAGCAGTATCCAAATTTTTTATTTCGTCCTCCACCATCATTAAGTTATAATAGGTGCGATTGGAAACCATTTTTTTGCCATTTCGGTCAAATAGCACCCCTCTTGGTGGAGTAATTTCTTTTCTTTTTTCTGCGATTTCTTGTGCCCTCAATGTCCAGGTGTCATCCATTACCTGCATGTGAAAAAGTCGAATTGTATAAACCAATCCTACCAATACTATTAAGATAATCAAGACATATTTTCTAGCGTCTAAATTCATCTTTCCTTTGGCTTAGAAACAAACAGTGATTGCAACAAGATGCTAAATAAAAAGGACAATGGTAGGCTCAAGAAAACCTTTTGAAGCAGGAAGAAAAAATCATCCATTCTAAAGATTTCAAGTGTAAAAAACCATAAATGGTGCAAAAAAAGCAATATTCCATAGACGAAAATAAACCAGCGCATCCCCATTTGGTAGCTACTGCCTTCTTTTAAATTATCGTATCCATCCCGAGGAGCGAATAGTTTAAAAATGATTGGACGTAAATAAGCCATAAATACCAAGGAAGATGCGTGTAAACCGTATGTGTTTGAAATTGAATCTATAGCAATCCCCATTGCAAAAGCGAGTGCTAAAACTGCAATAACACTTAATTCAAACGGCAATAAAAGCACAAATAGAGGATATACCATTATTTGTATTCCAAGCCCTATTTCAAGTTGGTTCAACACAAGTGATTGAATTCCAACCAATAAAACAAAACGGATTATATGTTTAATTACCTCGTTCATTCTTCTTTATCTGCTGGAATTTCTGATTCCAGATTTTCTTGTTCTTCGCGTAGCAGGTTTTTAATAACGTATACGCGCTGCAACGCGCTATAATTTTCGGAAAATCGTATTACTACATCCCATAATGGTTTTCCTTCTACGGGTTTTAACTTTTCAATTCTGCCAACTGGCAGGCCACGCGGAAAAATACCGGAGCCGCCTCTTGTTACAACTTTCGACCATTTTTTGATAGTTTGATCATTTGAAATTCCCGCAATCGAACCTCTTCGAGGGTCTCTTCCGTCCCATTTTAGCAGGCCAAAAAGTCCGATGGGTTCAATCATAATATCTACATTGATATTTTCAGTTAATACAGATTTCACAACGGCATAATTTTCACTAACGTTGTGCACAATACCAACAATTCCTTTATCTGAAAAAACACCCATTCCACGTTTAATCTTTTGTTTTGATCCAATGTCCAGAGTGAAATAATTATTTCTTTTTGTGACGGTAGAATTGATTACCAATGCAGGAATATACTCATATTGCTGACGGAAAAGTGTATCATTAATTTTTACTGTTCCATATTGTAAGCGATGGAAACTTTCTGGCAACTGTTTTCTTAGCCGAATATTTTCTTTCTGAAGGTCTTGGTTGTTTTTAGTAAGATTAAAATGCTTGGTAACATCATGTTTCGCACTAAGTATAGCGCCAGAAACAGATGAAGCAGTGGTAAGATAACGAGCTCTAGGAAAATTTAAAAATGAAAAATAGGTTGTTATAGCAAAAAGCTGCAAAACAACAAAAACTAGAAAAACACGAAAACGCTGAAAAAAAGCTATTAAATTGCGCATGCACAAAGATAAGAAAGTCCCGATAAATATTTACCGGGACTCTTAAAATTAATCTTTTATCAAGAATTGGAATTTTTCGATGTTTTTCAATGCAATGCTTGTTCCTCTTGCCACAGCTCTCAATGGATCTTCAGCAATATGAACTGGTAGTTTTGTTCTTGCAGAAATTCGTTTATCGAGCCCTCTCAACATAGAGCCGCCGCCCGCAAGGTATATTCCAGTTTTGTAAATATCTGCAGATAATTCGGGCGGAGTCATTTCCAATGCACTTAAAATCGCTTCTTCGATTTTAGAGATTGTCTTATCCAATGCATGTGCAACTTCGGAATATGATATGATAATCTCCTTTGGAATACCAGTCATTAAATCTCGACCACGAACGGCAAAATCTGGCGGTGGATTATCTAATTCTGGAATGGCCGCTCCAACTTCAATTTTAATTTGCTCTGCCGTGCGCTCTCCAACAAGAATATTGTGTTGGCGACGCATATATTCTTCAATATCGCTGGTAAAATCATCTCCTGCAATACGAATTGATTTATCGCAAACAATACCTCCTAATGCAATAACAGCAATTTCTGACGTTCCTCCACCAATGTCAATAATCATATTTCCCATTGGCTCTTCCACATCTATTCCAATTCCAATTGCAGCTGCCATTGGCTCGTGAATAAGGTAAACTTCTTTCGCTCCAGCGTGCTCTGCGGAATCTCGAACGGCACGTTTTTCAACTTCTGTGATTCCAGATGGAATACAAATAACCATACGAAGTGATGGGTTGAAAAGACTTCTCCCTGGATTGATCATTTTAATCATTCCACGAATCATTTGTTCTGCACTTTGGAAATCTGCAATTACACCATCTTTCAATGGACGAACCGTCTCAATCAATTTATGCGTTTTCCCGTGCATTTGTTGCGCTTTTTTACCAATTGCAACAATTTTTCCGGTTTGTATATCTCTAGCAACAATTGAGGGTTCGTCAACAACTACTTTATCATTCATGATAATTAGCGTATTTGCTGTTCCTAAGTCAATTGCAATTTCTTGCGTTAAAAAGCTAAATAATCCCATTTCGTGTTCGCTTTCTTTTTTAAAGTCCTATAATGTTAATCAGTTTCTTCGTAAAAAATGTTTTTTTGTTACACTTTTCTACAAATAAAAAAATTTAATGTTTAAAATGTCTATTTCCTGTGAAAACCATTGCCATATTATGTGCGTTACAGTAATCAATTGATAATTCGTCTTTTATAGATCCGCCCGGCTGAATTACTGCCGTTATTCCCGCTTGATCTGCAATTTCCACGCAATCAGGGAAAGGGAAAAAAGCATCGGAAGACAGAACTGCGCCTTTCAAATCAAAACCAAATGTTTTTGCTTTGTGAATTGCTTGCGTCAAAGCATCTACTCTAGAAGTTTGTCCCGTACCACAAGCCAACAATTGGTTGTGTTTGGCTAGCACAATTGTATTTGATTTAACGTGTTTTACAATTTTGTTCGCAAACAATAAATCATTTATTTCTTGCTCAGTTGGGTGCACTTTTGTGCGCGCCTCTAAATTTTCAGCTTTTTCCGAAATTAAGTCTTTGTCTTGCTCCAGAACGCCATTCAATATTGTTCGGAATTGTCTTTTTGGCAATGCGACGCTCTTTTGAAGCAAAACAATTCTATTTTTCTTGGATTTAAGCAATTCCAATGCTTCCGGATGGTAAGAAGGAGCAATTACCACCTCGCAAAACAGTTCATTTATCGCGATAGCTGTTTCCAGATCCATGCCTTTATTGGCGATTAATATTCCACCAAATGCACTTACCGGATCGCCCGCCAAAGCCGCCAAATAAGCTTCTTTTAGGGTGGATCGTATTGCAATTCCGCAAGGATTGTTGTGTTTCAAAATAGCAAAAGTTGGCGCTTCATCCATAAATTCAGTCATCAAATTGACTGCTGCATCTACATCCAAAAGGTTGTTATAAGAAAGCTCTTTTCCATGCAATTTATCAAAAATAGCATCTAAATCACCGTGAAATATGCCTTTTTGGTGAGGATTTTCGCCATACCGCAAAACCTGCGAATGTAAAATGCTTTCTTTGAACATTTCTTTTTCACCTTGATTGAAATACTTGAAAATCTGCGTATCATAATGGGAAGAAACATTAAATGCGTCTCTTGAAAAAGAAATTCTCTGTTCAATTGTTGTCGCTCCATTTTGCGCAACCAATAATTCTAAAAATTCAGCGTACTGACTTTGAGAAGGCAGAATCACGACATCTTTGTAATTTTTTGCTGCTGCGCGAATGAGGGATATTCCACCTATATCTATTTTTTCTATAATATCGTCGTGACTTGCTCCAGAAGCAACTGTTGCCTCAAATGGGTACAAATCAACAATGACCAAGTCTATTTCGGGAATTTCATATTCTTCAATCTGCTGTTGATCTTGCTGATTGTCTCTGCGGTTTAATATTCCACCGAAAACTTTTGGATGTAATGTTTTCACACGGCCTCCTAGAATGGAAGGATAGGAAGTCAAATCTTCCACCCGTACAACAGGAATTTTCAGTTCTTCAATAAAAGCTTGAGTGCCTCCAGTGGAAAAAATAACTACACCATTTTTTTGTAATTCTTGAACAATTGTTTCTAATCCGGTTTTGTCGAAAACAGAAATTAAAGCTGAATTTATCTTTTTTGATGCACTCATTTCATGAAATAATAGAAAGTACAAAATTACTCTAAATTTCATCACTATCAATAGATAAAAAATAAAAAAGGGTCGTTTTAAAAAACGACCCTTTCAAACTAATTTATTTTATTTATAATTTTATAATTCTTTTGGTAATTTGAGCTTTTCCTGAGGTTAATTTCACTTGATACATGCCATTTGCGAAACTATTCATTGCAATGGAAACAGAATTGCCATTTTGGTTCGTTGACGTAGCTATTAATTTTCCGAAAAGGTCAAATAATTCAATGGTAACTTCTTCCCCTGAAACCGCTGTAAGATCAACAATAAGCTCATCTGAAACAGGATTAGGAAACAATTGAACAGCATTCAGTGCATTCAAATCCTCCATTCCTGCTCCCGAAGATTGAATCATAACGGAATAATCTTCTACTTCGCCATAGGTGGATACTCCACACGGTGCAATTGTGCCATCGCTTGGTTGGTAGGAAGTTCTAGCGCGCATTTTAACGGAACCTGTTGTCGCTGAAGTCGGAACAGTGAAGTTAAATACATTGCTCCAACCTGCCGCCACAATTACATAAGCTACTTGCTCTCCAGCATCTAGAAAATCATTGTCGTTGTTATAATCTATCCAAATTGCTAATTCATCTCCTGTATAAGCTCCTTGCGCATTTGCAGGCGTTGTAGAAGGAATTATTGCGGCAGTATATGAATTGCCTTTTGTTAAAGTCGTAGAAAGGGAAGTAAAACTTGAATAACCTGAGCAAGTCGACGTATTGTTTAGCGTATTCAACTGAACGGAAGAGATATAAGTGTTATCGCTAGTGGATGTGCAACCTGCAGTAGAGCTCGCTGAACAAGGGCCAGATGCCGCTGCTACAATAATATAATTGGTTTTAATTTCAGAATCAGAACCTTGAGAATTAGCCGCAACCAACGTAATTGTATACTGTCCAACTGTATTGAAAATAACTTGTGGATTTTGGGATGTTGCGCTCGTGCCTCCGGTGTAAGACCACGCGGTTCCTGCTGTTCCTGGTGAAATTGTCCAGGCCCACGAAGTTGGTGATCCCGATGTTAAATCTGAAAAGGAAACTGTTCCAGAAGGCGCAACAGTAGTTGGTGTTGCTGAGAAATTAGCAATTGGAATAGTTGGCGATGCGCAAGGATTTGACGACCCGTCTAACACCAATGCTCCAGTATTTCCTGGATCCAAAAAAGTTTTTAATTGATAATTTGCATTCGTACTATTGGATGTCCAGTGGTAGGAAACTTTTCCATATAAATCTGGTGCTGTAAGTTGATTACAAAAAGAGGAGCCACCCGTTAATGTTCCAAAAATTCGGCCATTGGATTTAAATACTGGCGAACCGGAAGAACCGCCCTCCGTTACGCCATGGCCGTTTGAATTTGCAGACCAAGAAAATAGCCAGTGCGTATTTGCTGTAACACCTCCATAAGTTTGACTGGATGGCGTTGCGGAGAAAGTAGATATTTTTTTAATATCTCCAGCTGGATGGTGAATTCCTGCACCACCAGCAGGAGCAGTATTATTTGCGTCCCAGCCATTCCAATATGCGTTGAAATTTGCTGTTTTTAGTGTAGTAATTGTTGCTGCTTCATTTGCTGCCGAACCAAGCTGCAACAGCAAGAAATCAGATCCGGTATCCCCTCCATTATCGTTTGCATTTGCTTTTCTTACGCATCCAGTAATGAAATAATCATCTAATGTACCAGCCGTTGAAGGATTAGTACAACTTGGGGATTCATATTTAAAGTAAAACTTCCATAAATTTGAGTTCGCGGCAGAGGTTGTTACACCACAATGTAAAGCAGTTAGAAATAATGGTTTACAGTCTTGTGCTGTATTATTCACTAAAGAGCCACTGCACCATCCTTGCCCAGCAGCATCCGTAATCAAAATCCGCGCAACGCCTCTTTTTTCATCTTGCCAAGTATCGCCAACTGGCGAACAGTTGACATTTATTTCGCAAACGTCGGATTCATTTATTTTTTGAACCATTGGATTTCCGGTAGAACGGTAATCGTACATAACCCGATCCATCAAAATTTCTGAAGCTTGAGTTCCTTTTGGTTCAACCAAACGCAAGATTAATTCATCCCCAAAACACAATGCCAAATGTTGTTGGAAATCTTCTAGCATATCTTCTTTAGACACTGGCTTATGGCGGTAAACGCCATTCAGATCTGTTACGAAAAAAACACTGTTTCCGTACAATTTGAAATTGCTGAAAATAAAACTCAACGCTTCGGCACCTGCGGCCTGAATTTTCAATTCCCAGATTCTATCTCCATTTGGTTGGGTTGTCCAAAGACCATTATTTTCGGTTGTAATATGTGTAAAAATTGGCACCCCAATTCTATACAGTTCGCCATTTTTATCCCGCAAAATATCTTCTGCTCGCAATTGTTCCAAATTTGGAATAGACACGCTTTGGGTTGGTACATTTTTGTTTAAAACAAAAGAAAGTGGTATAATTTCCCCTTTAGATGCATTTTGAGCAGATACACTCAAAGATACAACAGCAAGCAAAAATCCAAATGCAATTAGAAGTTTTTTCATAGTATACTAATTAAATAATTTAAGCAGTTCACTACAAATATATAACTTTATAAAAAATAATACTTAAATGAAAAAAATATGTCTGGTGGAGGATGAAAAAAGCCTTTCCGAGCTCATCCAAATGAATCTTGAGATGGAAAGATTTGGCGTTGTTTCGATTTCGAATGGCAGAGAAGCATTTATTCGATCGAAGGAGCTGGGTGAATTTGATCTTGTGATTCTCGATGTTATGTTACCAGAAGTAAGTGGCTTGACTATTTGTTCAGAGATTAGAAAATACTCCAATGTTCCAATTTTATTTCTTTCTGCTAAAGGAACAACAGAAGATCGAATCACCGGACTGAAGCTTGGCGGCAATGATTATTTGCCCAAACCATTCGATTTAGAGGAGTTATTGCTGCGCGTTCAAAACTTGACTAAAAATTCAGGCGTTCAAGAGAACAAAGATCTGAATGTGATTACGATTGGAGGTAAAAAAGTTCAATTTGATACTTTTGAGGTTGTAGATCTCCAAACAAATGTTTCTATAAGTTTATCGAAAAAAGAAATTGAACTACTGCATCTTTTTGCTGAAAAAGAAAACATTGTGATTTCTAGGGATGAAATCTTAGATAAAATTTGGGGGAAAGATCAGTTTCCAACTTCCAGGACAATTGATAATTACATACTTACCTTCCGGAAAATTTTTGAGAGAGATCCAAAAACACCACTTTATTTTCATTCCATCCGCGCCGTTGGATACAAATTTACCAATTCTGCAGCGGCACAAGCGTAAACAGAATAGAATTCAGCGGACTCCTAAAATACCTTAATTTCAACTCTTCTTGCAGAATAAGCAGCACAATTTATTACTTTTACCATACAAATGAAAGCGAAAGAAAAAGAGAAACAACTGAGATACGACACTGCCTATTTAAAAATGGCAGAATCTTGGTCAAAGCTATCGTATTGTTCCCGCAAACAAGTTGGAGCAATTATCGTAAAAGACGAAATGATAATTTCGGATGGCTACAATGGAACTCCCTCCGGATTTGATAATTGCTGCGAAGATGCTGCCGGCAATACACAATGGTATGTTTTGCACGCTGAAGCGAATGCCATTTTAAAAGTTGCTAAATCAACCAATAATTGCAAAGGAGCAACTTTGTATTTAACACTTTCTCCATGCAAGGAATGCAGTAAATTGGTTATTCAATCGGGTATTACACGGGTAGTGTTCAAAGATTCCTACAAAGACGCTGAAGGAATAGATTTTTTAAAAAATGCAGGTGTTGAAATCATTCAAATAGAAAAATTCGGAGATGTTTAATAATTCAAAAAATACTTTTTTATTGCCACTAATTTTTGCCGGTTGCATTGCTGTTGGCTTGTGGTTGGGCAATGCTCTTTCTTCGCAAACAATAGATTTTACTACTTCAGAAGGGGGTGAGAAATACCAGAAAATTCAAGATATTATTGACGTATTAGATAAAAAATACGTTGATTCACTAGATGGGGAAAACTTATTTGAGCAGACGATTTCAGACATGCTCCACAAGTTAGATCCGCACAGTAATTATATCCCAGCAAAAGACCTTCAGGCAATTAATGAGTCCATAGAAGGGAAGTTTGGTGGCGTTGGGGTTCGCTTTTTTATTTTACGCGATACCGTTTGCATTACGAATGTAGTGGATGGATCACCTTCCTACGTTGCAGGACTAAAGGCCGGAGACAAAATAATTCAAGTGGACGGAAAATCCATCGCAAACAAAAAAATCACCAATGAAAAAATCATGTCCTTATTGAAGGGAAAAGAAAATACTGCTGTAAGTCTGCGTCTTTTACGCAATGGAAAAACCCTAAACAAAAGGGTGATACGCGGTTCTATTCCTATTGAATCGATACTTTCTGCATACATGATTCAACCAACCGTCGGGTATGTGAAAATTGAACTATTCTCTGTTACGACCGCTGAGGAATTTAGGAAAGCGGCGGTTTGGTTGAAACAGCAAGGAATGAAAAAAATGATTCTCGATTTACGAAATAATGGTGGCGGAGTGTTGCAATCGGCTACGGAGATTACAGATGAGTTTTTAGGAGAAAATATTCCTATTGTGCGCACAAAAGGCGCACACATGCAATCTAAAACGTACCGTGCTTCTGCAGGAGGAATTCTAGAGAATACGCGTGTTGCAGTTTTAATAAATGCCAATTCAGCATCCGCCAGTGAAATTGTAGCTGGAGCAATTCAGGACAATGACCGTGGAATAATTATAGGTCGCCGTTCTTTTGGAAAAGGATTGGTGCAGGAAGATGTGCAATTGCGTGACGGCAGTAATTTGCGATTGACCGTTGCACGCTATTATACGCCAACCGGACGCTGTATTCAAAAAGCATACGAAGAAGGGTACGAAGAATACGTAAATGCCCAAATAGATCGCTACGATAATGGAGAATTGTACGCGCCTGATAGCACTTTGTATGTAGATTCATTGAAATTCAAAACGCCAAAGGGCCGAATTGTATATGGTGGAGGTGGAATTATGCCAGATGTTTTTGTGCCTTTTGATTCCGTAGGAACAAGTTGGTATTTTACAGAATTAAGATATTCTCAAGCATTTAGTGCGTTTGCGTTTGACTTTGTCCAGAATAAACGCACAAAATGGTCATCCATTGCTGATTTTGATAAAACCTTTACCGTTTCCAATGAAATTCTATCTCAATTTGTTCGATTTGCGGAAAAGGAGCAAAAAATTAAAGAAGATAAAATCGGTTTTCTGCACAGTAAGGGCTTGATTTCAAAAACACTTAAGGCAGAAATTGCACGCCAACTTTGGTTAGAAGATGGCTATTTTCAGATTTCTAATAAGACGGATAACGAAGTTCAAAAAGCGCTTAAAAGCTTGAAATAAGAAGTTCGAAGGGTGCTTTACAGGAAGTGGCTTTTACCGAATAATCCCACCGATTTAGGCATAAATAAAAATCCCCACACGAAATTGTTTCAATTCATGTGGGGATTTCAAGATCTTAAAAATTATTAATTTTTAATCAATTGCTTGGTGGTATTTTGACCATTTACTTGAATGGAAATAAAATAAACTCCTTTACGAACAGGTGCATTTGCATCGTTATTCCCATCCCAATTTACGGAAAACTGGTCTTGAGTAGCTACGGCCGACTGCACTAATTTGCGTAGCAGTTTTCCCTGCGAATCGTATAGGTAAACGGAAACTACATCGCCAGCCTTAACTCCTGGATGCGCAATTGTCGTAGCATTTTCAAATGGATTTGGAAACACGCTGATTGGGCTTGCGTCTTCCTGCAATTGCTCCTGCAGACTTGCGCTCATCAGTGCTTCCATGTCATAATTTTCATCGCCAGCTTGGTGCAGCATAAAATGAAAATATACCAAAAACATTTCATCGCTCGTATTTAAACCAGCCGTAACCATTTGTGGCGGGTTGTTTGGATTGTGTGTATTAAGAGAAGTATTGTCGTATTTCCCTTCTCCTTTAAATATTGTTCCTTGCGGTGCAAACTGAATATTCTTGAAGAAATAGAAATCTTGCCAATGGAAATCCCAGTGTGGAATATTTGCAAATTTCAAGGTGTCCGCATTTGGCTTAATTGCGTATGCTTTAATACTTTGCCCTAATAAATGCATGTGGGGAAACACACTCAGCATCGATAAATCTGCAGGGATTCCGGAGGACCCACCAGGATATTGAGCCGAGACATTTGTTATTTGGTTTGGCGGTAAACCAAAGGTCCAGTTTTGAATAATTGGTTCGGCGTAAACTTGCCTGACGCCCGTTGTACCGATTGGATAAAAGTGGAAAATTACTTTTGTACTGTCAAATTGGCCATAGCTACCGGCGGGATAGTGCATGGCAAAATAGACATTTGAGCCGGCGGCAATATTTATTCCCAATTTGAGTGGCGCAACTGTGGGCAAAGTCATCGGGGTGGAGCCTGGCGTGTAACCTGCCATTAATTTCGTGTTTGCATTACTAGGGCTGGCACAATTGCCACCGCTAGAATCTGTCACTTCTACTGCATTTGGATCCAGGTAAATCAATGCATGGTGCACAATTTCGCGATTCCCAGGAATTATCTCAACAGATTTAATTACACGATTTTCAAGAAGTCCGGAAGGAACTGAAAAGCAAGCATAATCATCGTTCCCGCTGGTTGCTTTACTCATATAGGTTGGCATTTGAACGGTCAAATCACCATTCCCCAAAATTAATGAAGAAGTGTAAACTGGTGGTGGTGGTGTTGCAGAACTATTTCCTTCCAATGCACCATTTAAAGACCAACTCATCAAGGTTGTTTTCTCCGTTGGCGTTAAAACACGACTATGAACATATTGCTGGTATGCATTCTCAGGCGGCCACGGTGGCATCGTTTCTTGTGCAACAGCATCATAAATTGCAGCAGCCATTGGACTAGCGTCATTATACGTCATAAGGGAAGTCGGAGCAATTCCTCCAGGGTGGTGACATTTTGTACATTTATCGTATACGATTTGTGCAACATTATCACTCCAGGTTTGTGCATTTACGCCAACATATAAAAAAGTGAATAACAGTAGTATAAATTTTTTCATCGTTCTAAAATTAAAGTTGAAAAGTAAGCTAAATTTTTTAAATAGAAAAATAATTGATTTTATTCGTATGAATAGCATTACATCGGCACTGTTTTTAAAATGAAATTCATTTTGAACCATTTAGCACTATTGGACCAAAATTACTTTTTTAGTATGCAAAAAAATAATTCTTTGCAGGTAAATAACTAAAACTCAATATTGTCTTTATATTTAGCACTCAAATAATTTATTTTTATAGTTAACTCCCATGAGATCTTTCTTTTTAATTCTGCCAATTTTATGTTTTTTTCATTTTAATACAACTGCTCAAGTGGATTCAACATTTGACAATTCAAAACCTTTGAAAATTGTTGTGAAACCTACTTTGCCTTTTATATTTGAAGAGGATGGAGAAATCAATGGTTTTGCAATTGAATTATGGGATAGAATAGCAGATGAACTGGATGTCGATTATACACTATCTATAGTAAAAACAATGCCTGAATTAATTTCAACAATTCAAGAAAATAAAGCTGATATTGGCATTGGTTCGGTAAGTATCACTGAAGAACGAGAAAAAATTGTTGACTTCACACAACCTTATATGGAATCTGGTTTACGCTTATTAAAACGAGTGGATACAGAAAATAGTTCCTTTTCTACCATCAGACATCTTTTTTCTGGTGAAATTTTTCTTGCCATTTTAATTATTTTTTTATTAATTCTTTTTATATCTCATTTATTGTGGGTTGTTGAACGAAAAATTAATGCTGAAAGTTTTCCGGTAAATTATAGAATAGGGATAAAAGAATCGATTTGGTGGTCTTTGTCAACCTTAATTAGCGGTGGCTGCGAAAATAAAGCGCCAATTGGTTTTGCCGGAAGATTGGTAGCAATAACTTGGATGCTTGGTGGAATAGGATTAACATCATTCATTACGGCAACGTTGGCATCTGCTCTAACGATTGGAAGCCTGAATAATTCAGTGAATGGCATTTCTGATTTAAAAGCGACAAACCTTGGGACAATTGAAGGGAGTTCGGCAGAGGCGTTTTTGAAAAAGTCTGGATATAATATTATTGGATATAAAGATCTCGACAAATCTGTTGTTGGCTTAGAATCAAAAAAGATTTCTGCCATTGTATTTGATAGTCCCGTATTACTTTATTACAACTCTATTCACCAAGGAAAAAATTTGGAAATTGCTGGAGAAATATTTGAAAAACAAGATTATGGTTTTGCTTTACCGTTAGGAAGTCCCTTGAGAAAAGAAGTAAATTCCGTAATTTTAAAGTTGAAATTTTCAGGCTTTATCGACGATTTAAAAGAAAAATGGTTTCCTTCAGAAGAAGTTGTTGAGTAAACTTTCGCATAAAATTTACACATCCCATTCTTCAATACTTCTTCAATTCATAATCTTAAGAGAAATTGTTGGCGCTTGATTTTGGAGAAGGTCAATGTGAATACGCATGTGATAACGTTTAAAAGAGAATATTTCTTCATCAGTGGTGTTGCATGAACTAAATAAACCGCATAACTAGCCGCATTTATAAAGAAAAAAATCTCCTAAAACGGAATCGCCTGTTCCTGTTCCTGCGGTAAGTGTCACTAAGAAGAGAAAGTTGGCAGTAGCGCACGTTTTTGACGCTCCTTAATGTATAAAAAAACGATCGTTTCAAAAACAAATAAAGCCCAAAACGCGCACTAGCCAAAGGGTTAAGACTTTATCCGGTATTAATCGTTTAAAACCGTTTATTTACATTTTGTTCGTTTATATTTGAATTGCTATTTGAGAGTTGCGCTTTGTTTACACGTGCAAAATTCCGGTAGCGCCTTGGCATTGGAGCAAAGGAAAAAAGATTTTAAAGAAACTACTTAACACTAAACCTGCATTCCATAGATTTTCTTTCTGATTC
>CANJSS010000064.1 GCA_947476955.1 Flavobacteriales bacterium | reverse complement strand
TTTTCGATTTTTTCTGCTTTCCCTCCATCTGGATTTTTGATATTCAAGCAATATATATAAACACCTTTTGCTAATTGGTCACCAAAATCATCTTTCCCATCCCAGGAAATCCCCTCTGATCGGAACCCTTCTGTATGCACTGTTTCATTGATTGTTTTAATTAATCTTCCTGAAACGGTAAAAATTTGAATTTGTGTTTCTAGCTCTGAACAAACTTGGTTGTGCTCAAAATAAAACTTGGTTTGGGTAGTGAATGGATTTGGGTAATTCAAAACATGATCTAGTGCTACATTTTCTTTTTCCTGCACAACAAAATCTAGTTTACCTGTACTTGAATTATTATTCACGTCCCAAACTTTCAAGGACAAGGTATGTCGACCTTTTTCTAAAGGTGGAAATTTATAATTAACCTTCCCAGATTGATAGGAATCCAAATCCGCAGCATAATATTCATTTAAAACGATCGGATTAGCTGAATTTTCATCGATTATAGCCATTAAATCGTGGCCAATGCCATTACCAACTGTATTGATGCCATTTTCATCAAATAATTTGGCAATTAGAATAGGTGTTTCATTGGTTATTCCTCCGGAAACAAAAGATTCTTCATTCAAAAAAAGATCAATTTCCGGACCTACTTCATCGTTAATTCCAGTTGGATCAATTCCGCCAATTAAAAAACGCTTGTCCTCTCCTCCTGCATCGGAAAGTGTATTCTCGCCATAATAGCTAATTTTTCCTGGACCAAAAGCATAATTAATATCTTTTGGAACGATAAATGTGAATTGGAAATAGCCATTAACAACCGAAACTTTTCCCTTGTAAACAATATTTCGCTGAATCTCAAATGGTATTATTGGCGAAAGTGCATCTTGACCAAGCGTATTCTGAATTTTTATCTTATCAAAAATTGATGGAGATAAAACACCATTAAATCCTGTCATAACAGATCCATCATAATTTTCAATGTGCCCTTTAACAGTCACTTTACTTAATGCCTTTAGTGTATCAATTTGCACAGCTGGACTTAAACCATTGATGCTATCTGTTGAAATTTTTAGAGCGGGCAAAGCAATTTTCAAAGCAGGATCTCCGATTAAAGTAAAACTGCGCTTATTTTCTGAAGAACCAGATGTGTTTTTTGTAAGTCGCATAATTTCACCAAACGTCTTTGGTGCATTATTGGCATCGCGAACGAAAACATTCTCAAAAAATCGCTTTCCCGTAATCGTATTTACACCAAAATATACCGAACGTGTGGTTGTCATCAATGCAATAGAACCACCATACGGATTCAACGAAGCCCATTCTCCTGCGGAAACTCTCGAAGGATCATCAAATTTTGTGAATTCACAGGTAGCAGAAACAAAAACGTTCAGTTTATCAATATTTTTCCAACTCTGAATTTGTGGCACAGTTACTATTCGCTCTTCTGCCAATCCAACCTCTCCACCATGACCGACATAATTTAACAGTAATACTCCGCGCTCCACACGATCGGTAATCGCATCAAAAACGTCCGGATATCTCTGTCCGCCGGCTGTAGAAACTTGTGTGAATGCGTCTGTGTATAATTTATCGCAATTCATTTCAGGATGATTTTCTTTTACCTGAAGATACTGCGGTTCAGTATCGTATTTTATAAAATATCCATCCTCTTCGTCGTCGGCAATCTGAAGATAATTTAATCTCCAATCTCCTAAAGTTGAACTGTTACCCGCTGCATCCAAAGTGCAATTTGTCGTCGCTGAGGAATAAATTTTTGAACCATTCTTCATATAATGTTCAATTTTATCTACTTGTTCTTTTGCTTGCTGGTTATCTGAAATCAATAATCTACCGATTCCAATATCCAACATATCTGTTGGTGAAATTCCTTCCAAATCATCCAACATGCCATAATAATCATCGGTTACCAGTGAAGCAATATGGTTTTCACCACCTAAAACCTGAAAAGTCGGAACGTAATTGTTATTATTCGGAACACGATTTTTAGGATCAAATGTTCCATCTCCAAATAGACATAGGTATTTTGGACGTTCAGAAGGGTTTAGTGTTCCACGGTCGTAAAACATCTTTGCAAACATCCGAATCGCAGTTGGATCCAACATTCCAGAACTAAATTCATTGAAAATTTGATCCGTATTAACTACATGAACTGTCAACCCTTCATCGCGGTGCAAATTCGCCAATCGGTTAGCTTGGGCAGTGAAATTTTTATGTGTTACAATTAAATAATCAGCCTGCGGCAAAGCATGAAGATTTTGAAAGGAAACAGAACTAACTTTTTCTGGGGTTAAAAAAACGGAACCATTGGATGCAACAAACTCCTTCAGACTAGATGTTTCCTGAATAAATGTATACGTTGATCCAACTAAATTCCCTAAAATTTGTTTTGGAACCTGCCGATTCGTTATGTCCCAAATAAAACCATTTGTTGGAAAACTAGTCACCTCAAATTGACTCACATTCCCAAAACCTACAGAAACGAGGTCGCGGAAATTAATTTGTTGTCCATAAAATTGAAGGGAACGTCTTGCATTTAATAGAATTCTATCTAAATACACGAGTGTACTGGGCGAATTGCGCGTAATAGATATTTTAAAAGGTAATGAAGAAGTCGGATTTACCAATTGCATAGTATTTGCCGATTGCACAAAGTCCATTGAAACGGAGGGTAAATTAGCGGAGAAAAGTATACTATTATTAACGGAATATTTTTGATTCGTGCCACTGGATGATTTACTGTTAGTTGCAATAGCAGTTTTGAAAGTTGCAGGAAAAGAACTCACTATATTAGGCACGGAGAAATTAAATACTTTCTCTAGTTCTGCATCAAACAATTCACCATACCACCTTTGTCCTGCCTTTACAAGATTTACAAAATCGTTTTCGTAGACATCAAAAAAGGAATAGTCCTGCACAATGGCTGTAACGGGGTAATCAGAATTCCCAACCGACTGAATCCGCAATGGAGGTTCTGAAGCGTTAATATTTATAAAATAACAGGAATAATCAGAATAAATATTTTTTGTTTGGTTAAATTCTGCCGTTCCATTGACTTCCCATCGGTTTGGACCCCAACCATAAAAAAGAACATAATCTTCCGAATCGAAAGTGCCATCTGATTCTCCAACAACAAAAAGGGCATTTTTCGCTAGGTCATCGGTTCTAGGAATGGAATTTACTTCTGGCAATTTTCCATCCCCATTTCCATAAATATGAATATGCTGCGGGTTCAATCCATTTGTTGTAATACCACAACTTTCCAAAAACGCTTTGTCTATTTTATAAATTCCATCATTCTTTACTTGTATTTTATACCAACTACCTGAACCTTGTTGTAGTACAGAATTTGTCACAAAATCCTTTTCATAAGAAGCAGAAGCATTGCTTAACGGTTGAATAGAAAGTTGAATATTTGTAATTCGGTGCACTACGCCGTCAACTCTAATATAAGGAAACAGATATAAAACGGCCATGTGATCACTTGCTGCGCTGGTCACTTTTGATTCAAGTTGTAAAGAATCGGTTACCTGAAATGAAAATTGATTTAAGAAAGCAATATCGACTTTCGGAGCAACAGAAACGGAATAATCGATTAATTTCAATTGAAAATTCTTAGATTTTAATTTTTGTAGCCAAAAGAAAACCGGCTTACCATTGTCTAACTCTTGGTCAGATATTGCTGGAGCAATTATAGTTTGTTCTTCAAAATTTAATACTACCGGTGCCTTCCATTCTATTGGTAAATTAATGATTTCCTGTCCAATAGCAGAAAAAAAAGAGAAACAATAAATTGTAATTAACAGCACAAAACTTTTCGAAATTGTGCTAAATATTTTAAAATTCATATTACAAATATGATTAGGATTATTTTCTAACAAATAAAAAACGTAACAATTCTTTGATTATTTTGTTTGATTTATAATATTTGTAACCTTAATTTAATTTTTCCGTTATCTTTGGTCAGATTTCGATGTTATTTTAACCAACACAAATGAAAATATTTAAACGTCTAATTATTGCTTGTGCATTTCTAACTATTCAACTTGGTGCTATTGCTCAGGACCCAACGTTTACGCAGTTTTACGCAAATCCGCTTTATTTGAATCCCGCTTTTGCAGGTTCTAATGGTTGTCCACGTTTTGCAATGAATTACCGCAATGAATGGCCTCAATTGACAGGTAACTACGTTACTTACAGCGCTTCATACGATCAATACTTTAAAAACATTACAGGTGGTTTTGGTGTTTTAGCAACGCATGATCAGCAGGGACAAGGAACAATCAAAACGTCTATGCTTGGATTGATCTATTCTTACCACGCCAGTTTGAATAGAAAATGGAAATTAATGTTTGGGGCGCGTGCTTCATGGTATCAAAAATCATTGGATTGGGATAAGTTGACTTTTGGAGACATGATTGATCCACGAAGAGGATTCATTTATGCTACTGGTGATGTTCCTAGAGGCGGAACGAGAGGTTTCTTCGATGCTTCTGCAGGAATTGTAATTTTCAACAAACGCTTCTTTGCAGGTTTTGCAACGCACCATTTAAACAGACCAAATGAATCTATGATTATTGGTGATTCCAAGTTGCCAATGCGATTCACTGGGCACATGGGTGCGGAAATACAGTTGGGTACAAAATCGAAATATTCGAATACTACTTCTATTATGCCTAATGTTATCTATCAATACCAAAATGGGTTTCAGGAATTAAGTGTTGGAACATATGTTAAATACGGTGCATTCAATGCCGGAGCGTGGTACAGAAATAGAGATGCTTTCATTTTATCTATTGGAATCAATACTGGTAAATTTAAAATAGGATACAGTTATGATGTAACTGTTTCCAAACTAAATAACGGAGTTTCTGGCGGGTCGCACGAAATTTCTATGGGAATTAATGTTAATTGTAAATCCAAACCGATTTCCTTTAGAACCATTTCTTGTCCGTCATTCTAAATAAAAATTGTAACTTTTTTCGTTATTTACGTTAAAAGATTAATTTTGCGAAGTGAGTAGTATGAAAAAACAAATTAAAAATATGCAGTTATTCAAATTCATTGCAGTCGTAATTGGAGGTGTAATCCTTTCATCTTGTGCAAAAGAGGGCTCATCTTCAACAGGTTGGGACTATAATAATCCAAGATCTGGTGGTTTTCAAAAGGTTCCGTTTATAGATCAAGAAACAGGTCCAGGCCTTATAATGGTTGAAGGTGGAACGTTCACGATGGGTCGAGCAGAACAAGATGTGATGTTTGATTGGAATAACCGCGCAGCGAGAGTTACGGTTTCTTCTTTTTACATGGATCAGACGGAAGTTACCAATTTTCACTGGTTGGAATATTTGTATTGGATTTCCCGCGCATACGAAGCCTACCCAATGGTTTATAAAAATGCATTGCCAGATACATTATGCTGGAGGTCACCGCTTGGTTTCAACGAAAAATATGTTGACTATTACTTAAGACACCCTGCATACAGAGACTATCCAGTTGTTGGTGTTTCTTGGTTACAGGCGAATGATTTCTGTAAATGGAGAACCGATCGTGTAAACGAATATATTCTTGTTCGTGAAGGAATTTTATCTTGGAACACAAAACAAACGGATGCTAATACGTTTAATACAGATGCCTATTTATCTGGTCAACATATTCCAATTAATGCGGAAGCAAAACGTAACGATGAAAACTACCACCGAGGTTTAGTAGATTTAAATCCATTGAAATTCGAAAACGGCGAAGGTCGCTATGCGAAAATGGAAGATGGAATTCTACTTCCACGCTACCGACTTCCAACTGAAGCGGAATGGGAATTTGCTGCTACTGGCCTAATCGGAAATTTACAGGAAGGAACGGAGAATATTTCAGAACGTAGAATTTATCCATGGAATGGTCATTGGGTGCGTAACGACGATGAACAATTCCAAGGAGCTATTCGTGCAAACTTCACAAGAGGTCGTGGAGACGCTATGGGTGTTGCAGGGAATTTGAACGATGGAGCAGATATTACAGCACCTGTTGAATCTTACTGGCCGAATGATTATGGTTTATACCACATGGCTGGCAACGTTTCAGAATGGGTTTTGGATGTTTACCGTCCTTTGTCTTCTGAAGATTTTGATGAGTTCCGTCCTTTTAGAGGAAATGTTTTTAAAACAAAGCTATTGAACAGTGAGGGAACAGTTGAATTGAAAAATGAGCAGGTTATGTATGATGTTCATGGAATGAAAGAATATTTGAATGAATTTGAAAGAGTTCGTTACCAAAGAGTTTCTGCAGCAAAACATGATCCAACTTCAAAGGAGTTTTCAACATTAAACGATACAATTATTCCTGTTGGAATGTCAGCAAACGTTAGTTCAAGAAATCCTGTTAAAAGTGGCTATTCGCCAGATCCTTTTTATGTTTCTAGTAGAAAAGAAAAAGATTCAGTAGAATTAGGACTATTATACAGAATTAACAAAGTACTAGACAAGGCAATCAAATTGAAAAACGAGAAATTTGATAACGAAGCGTCTACTGTAATAAACGACGAATTATTCGATGGAATTTTTGATACAGATACACGTATAGAGCAAGGATCTGGAGAAGAATATGCTTTTGAAGTAGTTTCAATGTTGAGAGAAGGTTTCAAATATTTCATCTTAGACACACCTGGGAAATTAAAATACAGAAACGTTACAGAAGAAGAAAATATTGGACGTTCTAATTACAGACGCGATGATTACGTAGATTATTTGGATGGTGATATCGAAAGCTCAATTTACTTTGCAAACGATGATCGCAAGAATAAAATAAATCAGGCGAATCGCGACCCTAATTTAGTAATGTACCAAAACCAGCATGAGGAATTTGACTTAGATGGCGGACCAATCAAACCATCTGGTAGAACATCTTGGCCAACAACGTTGATTTCTGACAAATCCAGAGTTTACAAAGGTGGTTCTTGGAAAGACCGTGCTTATTGGTTGGCTGCTGGAAACAGACGTTACCTAGACGAAAGACAATCCTCCTCCACTATCGGTTTCCGATGTGCAATGGACAGAATTGGAAGTCCAGTAGGCATGAACTACGACAAATCCAAAAAGAAATAATTACTATTTAAATAGAAATTAAAGCCCGTTTTAAGCGGGCTTTTTTATGGAATAAAAATGAAAGAATTATTCGAGCTTTTTTATGCAACATCAGGAGTTTGCACAGATACCCGAAAAATTGAAAAGGATTGCCTTTTCATTTGCTTGAAAGGAGAAAATTTTAACGGAAATACTTTTGCTGAAAATGCACTTAACGCAGGTGCAAAATATGTAATTGTTGACGAGGTTACCTACCAGACCAATGCATCCATTTTTCTTGTTGAAAACTGTTTGCAGTTCCTTCAAAATTTGGCGGCGTTTCACCGTACTAAATTTGACATCCCGGTTATTGGAATTACAGGAAGTAATGGAAAAACTAGTACAAAGGAATTAATTAACTGTGTTTTATCACAAAAATACATGGTACTTTCTACCATTGGAAATTTAAACAACCATATTGGTGTTCCGTTAACTTTATTGAGACTTACTGTAGACCACCAAATTGCACTAATCGAAATGGGGGCAAATAAATTCAGAGATATTGCCGAGTTGTGTGCTATCGCAAAACCTACATTAGGAATTATTACAAATATCGGCAAAGCGCATCTAGAAGGATTCATAGATTTTAATGGCGTTCTTACAACAAAGAAAGAATTGTATACTGCTGTATCTGAACAAAATGGTATAATTGTCTACAATAACGACGATACCATTCTAGTAGAAAATAAACCGGGAATAGGTGAAGATTATAGTTACGGAACACAATTAGATTCATTTGTAATTGGAAAATTAATCGGACTTTCACCTTACATTGAAATGGCATGGAGAAATAAAGACTATGATTCTCCAGTGATTCAAACACAAACAATTGGAAAATATAATTTCTACAATTTTTTAGCAGCAATAACATTTGGCGTAATATTGGATGTTCCCTTCCAGAAAATAAACCAAGCAATCCAAGAGTATACTCCTGATAATAACCGATCTCAAGTCAAAAACACCACAAAAAATACGTTAATTCTAGATTGTTATAATGCGAATCCATCCAGCATGCTCTCTGCTTTAGAAAGTTTTGAATTACACACGCAAAAAGAAAAAATCTTTATACTTGGTGACATGCTGGAACTGGGAGAAGAATCTCAAAAGGAACACCAACAAATTGCATTTTTTGCTGAGAAATCTGGATTACGAGGCTATACCGTTGGCCCCTTATTTCAAACGATAGAATCTCCAAATTTTATAAAGCAATTTTTAACGAAACAAGAAGCTTTGCATTATTTTTTAGAATACCCGCTAACCAATAACCTTATATTACTAAAAGGATCAAGGGGAATAGGTTTAGAATTTTTAGAAACTAGTCTATAAAAAAAGGGAAGTTTTCACTTCCCTCCTACTTATTTCTGTTTTAAAAAATTCATTGAAGTTATTAAGCTCCCAAAACGCCTCTTGAAATTACAATTTTTTGAACTTCAGAAGTACCTTCGTAAATTTGAGTAATTTTTGCATCGCGCATTAACCGTTCCACATGGTATTCCTTAACGTAACCATAACCGCCATGAATTTGAACAGCCTCTGTCGTTTGTTCCATAGCAACTTTAGAAGCATATAATTTCGCCATTGCACTAGATTGACCATAATCTCTTCCCATATCCTTATCGATTGCAGATCGGTAAACCAATAGCTTTGCAGCTTCAATTTCAGTTGCCATATCTGCAATTTTAAATGCGATTGCTTGGTGTTTGTATATTTCCTTTCCAAAGGCTTTGCGTTCCTTAGAATAAGCCACAGATAATTCAAATGCACCTCCAGCAATTCCAAGAGCTTGAGCAGCAATTCCAATTCTACCACCAGCAAGAACTTTCATCGCGAATTTAAAACCAAATCCATCTTCTCCGATTCTATTTTCCTTTGGAACTTTTACATCATTGAATAATAAGGTATGCGTATCGCTTCCACGAATCCCCATTTTATCTTCTTTTGCACCAACTATAAAACCTTCCATTCCTCTTTCGATGATGAAGGCATTGATTCCTTTGTGTCCGGCTTCCACATTAGTTTGCGCAATTACCAAGTAAACAGAGGCTGAAGAACCATTTGTAATCCAGTTTTTTGTTCCGTTCAATAGATAATAATCGCCTTTATCGATTGCTGTAGTGCGCTGAGATGTTGCATCCGAACCAGCTTCGGGTTCCGACAAACAAAATGCACCAATTTTCTCGCCTTTAGCAAGCGGCACTAAATATTTTTGTTTTTGTTCCTCGGTTCCAAACTTTTCCAATCCCCAACAAACCAATGAATTATTTACAGACATACAAACAGAAGCGGAAGCATCTACTTTAGAAATCTCTTCCATTGCCAAAACATAAGATAAAGTATCCATTCCGCTACCGCCATATTTTGGATCTACCATCATGCCCATAAAACCCAATTCACCCAGTTGCTTCATCTCTTCCACGGGAAAACGTTGTTCTCTATCTCTTTCAATAACTTCTGGTTTCAAAACGTTTTGAGCAAAATCTCTTGCTGCTTCTTTTACCGCCAATTGCTCTTCCGTAAGTTCAAAATTCATACAATATCTAATTTTAATATTTATATCTCAATGGTTGCAAATTTAAAGGAATTATTTTATTTTTCACCTTTAAAATTGTATGAGAAAATTGGAAATTATAGGATTGATGTCCGGAACGTCTCTGGATGGAGTGGATTTGGCACATGTGGAATTTGAATTGTCCGATAATCAAGGGCATACTTTCCGACTTATACACCATGAAACCTATCCATTTTATCCTGAAATCCTTGACAAATTAATTGATGCACCAAACTATTCTGTTCCTGCAATGTGCATACTGGATAAGGAACTTGGGCATTTTTTTGCAGACTGCGTAAATAATTTCATTCAAAAAAACAACTTACAAAAAAAATCAATTGCTGCGATTGCGAGCCATGGGCAAACTATTTTACACCAACCAAGCAATGGATTCACCTTGCAAATTGGTTGCGGGTCTACCATTGCTTATGAAACTGGAATTTGTGTTGTCAACGATTTTCGTTCAAGAGATATTATTGCTGGTGGTCAAGGTGCGCCGCTAGTTCCAATTGGTGATTTTGGATTATTTGGTGGTTTGGCAGAATCTTTTTTGAATATTGGCGGGTTTTCAAATATTAGCTTCAGAGAGAATGACGCTATTCTAGCATTTGATATTTGTCCGGGAAATTTACCTCTAAATAAATTAGCACTTTCAAAAGGTCTAAAATTTGATAGAAATGGCGAAATAGCAGCCTCTGGAGAAATAAATTTCTTTCTATTGGACTTACTAAATTCTTTGGAATACTATGCCCTTTCTGGTCCTAAATCGCTCGGAACAGAATGGATGGACGAATATTTTTATCCATTACTGAAATTTGATAAGGAAATTGAAAATAATTTAAGAACTGTTGTAGAGCACATTGCTATTCAAATAAGTCAAAAACTGAATGAAAACGACCTGAAATCTGTTTTTATTACCGGTGGCGGTGGGAAGAATAACTTTCTGATTGAACGGATTGCACATTATTTCAATGGAGAAGTGGTGCTTCCAGAAGCGAAATTGATTGATTTTAAAGAAGCAATTGTTTTCGCTTATTTAGGTGCACTTTATTTGGAAAAAATCCCGAATGCACTTGCTTCTGTTACTGGCGCAGAGAAAAATACTATTTGTGGTGTTTTGCATATTGTAGGTTAAAGAATTACCACTCAATTTACTATTTCTTAACTAAAACATAGCATTTCTTTCCACAAAAGATACACTTTGCATTGTTTAACTTTATTACCTTTACACGCGTTAAAAAATAAATATGAAAGATTTACTAGAGAAATTTGAAAATAAACGTCCAGAAATCGTTTTCGAATGGAAAGATTCAGAAACAGAAGCGGAAGGATGGGTTGTAATCAATTCTCTTAGAGGAGGCGCTGCTGGCGGAGGAACACGCATGCGAAACGGATTGGATAAACGAGAAGTTGAGTCGCTAGCAAAAACGATGGAAATTAAATTCACTGTTGCAGGTCCGCCAATTGGTGGTGCAAAGTCGGGTATTAATTTTGATCCGAAAGACCCGAGAAAAGAAGGTGTTTTAAAAAGATGGTATGCAGCTGTTACGCCAATATTAAAACAGTATTATGGAACTGGTGGCGATTTGAACGTAGATGAAATACACGAAGTTATACCAATTACTGAAAACTGCGGTATTTGGCATCCTCAGGAAGGTGTATTAAATGGCCATTTTCATCCGAATGAAGCACAAAAAATTAAACGAATTGGTCAATTGCGCGATGGTGTATTGAAAGCGTTAGAAGATCCAACGTATTCTCCGGATGTTTCTAGAAAATATGTGGTTGCAGATATGATTACCGGTTATGGCGTTGCCGAATCCATTCAGCATTTTTATTCAATTTGGGGTGCTTCGACAGGCTCAATATCCCAAAATTCTGTCGTTGGAAAAAAGGTAATTGTGCAAGGTTGGGGAAATGTAGGTTCTGCAGGAGCATATTATTTAGCACAACAAGGAGCTAAAATTGTTGGGATTATTGACCGAGTTGGCGGTTTAATTAATGAAAATGGATTTTCCTTAGAAGAAATAAAAAACCTATTTCTAACAAAAAATGGAAATGAATTGGCGCATTCTAATTTAATTCCTTACGACGAAATGAATAACAGAATTTGGGATTTAAAAGCGGAAGTTTTTATTCCATGTGCTGGATCAAGAATGATTACGGAAGACCAATTGAATCGCATGATTGCTGGAGGAATGGAAGTTATTTCATCTGGTGCAAATGTCCCTTTTGCAGATCCACAAATTTTCTTTGGACCAATTGCCGACAAAGCGGATAATACCATTTCCATTATTCCAGACTTTATTTCCAATTGTGGGATGGCCAGAGTATTTGCCTATCTAATGAGTTCCGATCTTACCGAAATTACGGATCAGGGAATTTTTACCGATACGAGTGATACTATCAAAAAAGCACTTATAAAAACACATACCAAAAACCCAAAGCATACTGGAATCGCCAAGGCGGCTTTCGAAATTGCATTGAATCAATTACTTTAATTTACTAAATTGCTATGGATGGTTTTATAATTCTTGTTTTTTTAATTGGTTACATTGCAATTGCGATGGAACATGTCACGAAATTGGACAAACTCATTCCTGCATTGATAATGATGAGTATTTGCTGGGCAACAATCGCGCTCGGACTAGATTCTTTTTCAAACTGGCTTGATCCGCAAACTGGAAAGTTGTCTGATATAAGTGATTTTACATTAGAAGCAAAAAAAAATCTTCTGGAAGGAACGCTACTCCACCATATTGGAAAAACCGCGGAAATACTTATTTTCTTAATAGGCGCAATGGCGATTGTTGAAATGATTGACCATTTTGATGGATTCGGCACGATCAAAAGAATGATCAAAACCAAAAAAAAACGTTCTCTTCTTTGGATTATTTGTGCGTTAGCTTTTTTCTTATCTGCGATAATTGACAATTTGACAGCAACGATAGTACTAATAAGCATTTTAAGAAAAGTTATACCAAATAAAGTCGATAGAATGTGGTTTGCTGGGCTTATCATCATTGCTGCAAATGCCGGTGGCGCCTGGACTCCAATTGGAGATGTAACAACTACTATGTTATGGATGGCTGAAAAAGTGACAACTGGAAAATTAATGTCTTTGTTATTTCTACCATCGTTGATTTCATTACTTGTACCATTAGTTATAGCGTCCAATTTTAAAATATTCAATGGGTCGATCGAAGAAATTGAAACCGGTGAAAAACAGAATAAGTACAGCGCTTTAATGTTGTTTCTTGGCTTATTTCTGATTGTTTTTGTGCCAATATTTAAAACAATTACCCACCTTCCTCCATACATTGGAATGCTATTAGCTTTATCTATTTTTTCAATTATTGCAGAAATAATAACCAATAGAAAATTCACATTCACACAATTGGAAGGAGAACATCAAGTGCTCGGACCAACGATGAAGGCTCTGACTAAAATTGAAATGCCTTCTATCTTGTTTTTTCTTGGAATTCTAATGACCGTTGCAGCAATGGAATCGTTAGGGATAATTTTCAATTTTGGTGCACAAGTTAGTGCAGCCATTCCTGAATATGTTTTTGTTACACTTCTTGGAATTAGTTCTTCCATCGTTGATAATGTTCCATTGGTGGCAGCAAGCATTGGTATGTTTCAAGAAGGAACAGATGCTTCGGTTTGGCATTTTATTGCCTATGCAGCAGGAACAGGTGGAAGTATATTAATCATTGGATCAGCAGCAGGAGTTGTAGCCATGGGAATGGAAAAGATAACTTTTTTCTGGTATTTCAAAAGAATATCCTTACTTGCACTTATTGGATATCTGGCCGGCGTTGGCGTTTTTCTGGCTTTAAGCTAAGTCGTAAGGTAAAAATTACTTTTAATCCCTGCCAAGAAATCAATGGTAAATGTTTTCAACAATTTGATGCCATTAAATATTTCTAACATTTAACTCTATAATACCAAAATAATTTATTTTTGTGTACGTGCGTTGTTTGACTATAGAAAACAAGCAAGAAGTAGCATTAATTGATGAAGTGTTCATCTATTTGGGATTGAAAACGGAGTCTATTAATTATAATTTACCAAACAGAATGTGAAAGTATTGCGAATAACTTACAATATTTTTACTGTTTTAACGTAACTAGAATATGAGTTTTACATTTTTATTGCAAATCACGACAGGTGAAGCACCTGCAACAGGAGTAAAAGATGTTCCAATATGGGATATTATTGATCAATCAAATGGTGGAATCGGCTGGCTTATAAACCTCATCCTGTTGCTGATGTTTGGTTACGCCATCTTTGTCTTTGTGGAAAGGTATCTGGCATTATCCAAAGCCTCAAAAGAGGAACAAGGATTTCTGGAAAGAATCAAAACAAGTATTTCAAATGGAAGAATTGACGAAGCAAAAGCTTTGTGCGACGCTTCACAAAGCCCAATAGCGCGCATGCTTGCGAAAGGAATTAGCCGCATTGGTGCTAAGAATGAAAGTATAGCCGCTACTATTGAAAACACTGGTAAATTTGAAATTTTACGCTTGGAACAGCGTTTAAATTACCTGGCAACCGCTGCCGGAGCTGCACCGATGATCGGTTTCCTTGGAACGACTGTCGGAATGGTGGTTGTATTTATCGATTTGCAAAATGCTACATCGCTAGAGTTAAAAATAATTGCTCCTGGAATTATGACAGCAATGGTTACTACTGTTGCCGGATTAATTGTTGGTATCATTTCTTTTATGGGCTACAATTTCTTAGTTGGTAAAATTGGAAAAGTGGTGTACCAAATGGAAAACGCAGCATTAGAATTTATGGATTTATTGAATCAACCAGGTAAATAAGAAACGATGAACTTCAGTTCAAAAAGTAAAGTAAAAATAGAAGGAGGAATGGCATCCATGACGGATCTCGTTTTCTTACTGTTGATCTTTTTCATCATCATGAGTTTGATGTCAAACAACCAAACTCCAATTGATCTTCCAGAAGCAAAAGAAAGTATTCCTACAGATAAGGACCCTGTAACTGCGACGGTTATTATCACAGAAGATGGCCATTATGTGGTTATGCCGGGTGGATCATTGGATAAACCGATGGAATTTGAAGAAATCAAAGAATTGACTGCTTCTGCAGTAGAAAGTTCTAGAGAAATGAAACTTAAAATTGCTGGACATCGTAAAGCAAGTTACGAGGCTGTGTTCAACGTTTTGGCACTTTCTCAAGCAAATGGTTGGGATCCGGTTTTAGCATACGATAAATAATAGAAAATGGCAGTTGTTCCAATAGTAGATAGCAAGGATAGAAATTACGCAATTATTTCTGCTGTTGTATTATTGTCCTTAATTTTTATTTATTTATTTCTAATGACTTTTCAAATGGCAGA
>CANJSS010000063.1 GCA_947476955.1 Flavobacteriales bacterium | reverse complement strand
CAGTGGTAAAACCGACTAAGATGAATGCAAAAATGAAGAAGTTCTTCTTATAAATTTTCATGAAACATTGTTTTTGGTGATTCAAAAATAGTGAAAGCATAGCGAAATGGCATCAGTTCTCTTTTTTAAGTTTTGAGAAAGCTATTTGAAGCAATTCAATTTTAATTTGTTTCCAGTACAAATTCGTATTATCCTTTTCGCTCATTGCGCCTTTGCGTTAAAAAAATAACATGCGAAAAGTATATATTGGGCAAAACAAACATAAAAAAAATCTTGTTTTAGGTGAAAATCTGCACTTTAGTGAAAAGAAATTATTGCATCAGATAACGAGGAATGTAGAATTAGAATAAATTTCCGTAGTTTTAATAGAGTTTAATCGATTTAACAAACTGTTTTAAAATGTCTTATGAAAAAACCAAACTTCTTGTTTAAACTAATACTCTTGTTTTTTTCATTCGTTGGATTTTTTTCGGCTACTCAAAAATTAGTGTTCAGTTTAAAATAGCGGTCAGCAGAAAATAGAACCCATAAGAAATATAGACATGAACTATAAAAAGGCGAACTACTTAATATTTTGTTGTGTATTTATAGCATTTAGATTGAATGCACAAGAAAGTGAAAGAGAATATAATCCTTCAGATAAGAAACTTTATCATCAAATTGATTCAATGGATAAAGTATTTTTTGATGCTTACAATACTTGTAATATTGAAAAACAAGAAGCAATTTATTCTGATAGTATTGAGTTTTTCCATGACAAAAATGGATTAATAAATTCAAAATCAGAGCTTATTAAAGGAACTCGAAATAATATTTGTGGTAAAGTAACTAGATATATAATACCTGGCAGTATTGAAGTATATTCAATAAACAACTACGGTGCTGTTGAAATAGGGTTTCATAGATTTTATAATAATCAAGAACCCGATGCTGAGTCAAAACCAAGTAAGTTTATCATTATCTGGAAAAAAGAAGAGGCAAATTGGCGAATTACTAAAGTTATTAGTTTACATTGAGTACAAAACCGAATAGCTAGCAGCGCACACCATAAATTTAGATATTGTGTTTAATTGAAACATTGTAGACTTTTGTTACATTCGTGCTGTTTAAAACAATCTGCTGTCTAGTCATAAACTTTTGGTTGCACTCGGAACGCTTGAATAGGTTTCGATTGGGAATCTAAAAAAACATAAAGAAAAGTGATATGGAATCAGTTGTTTTCCACAAATATTCCATAAAGGAAATTTCTGCACGACGGATTCGACTTAACTAAACTCTAAAAAATTGAACAAATTTGATAAAAAAAACATGGAAAAAGCAATAGATTTAAAATTTGCCGTACTGATAGATGCGGATAATGTTCCATATGCATACGTAAAGGAAATGTTTGAAGAAATCGCCAAATATGGCACACCAACCTTTAAAAGAATTTATGCAGATTGGACAAAACCAACAGTTTCCGGATGGAAAAAAGTGCTTTTGGAAAATGCGATCACTCCAATACAGCAATATAGTTATACAACAGGCAAGAATGCCTCGGACAGCGCATTGATTATTGATGCAATGGACATTTTATACACTGGTAAAGTAGATGGGTTTTGTATTGTCTCCAGTGATAGTGATTTTACGCGTTTGGCAACTCGCTTAAGAGAAGCAGGGATGAAAGTGATAGGAATTGGCGAAAAGAAAACCCTAACGCCATTTATTAGTGCATGCGATAAATTTATTTATATCGAAATACTTAAACCAGAAGCTGTTGAAACAGAAGTAAATGAAGGAAAAAAAGCATCCAAAAGCAATCCTGTAACGAACAACCATCCGCTTAGCAAAATGGATCCGCAGATTATAAAGCTGATCACCTTGAGTGTTTTGGACCTTGCAGATGAAAACGGATGGACATTCTTGGGCGAATTAGGAAATCTTATGCTAAAGAAAAAGCCCGACTTTGATCCTAGAAACTATGGGTTTACCAAAATGTTACCCTTGATAAAAAGTATTAACGTTTTTGAAATCGATGAAAGAGAATCCGGAAAAAAGAACAGTAAACATATCTATATCCGAAAAAAATAAACGCTCTAACAAAAAGTTGGTTGCATAAAAAAGCCGGTACTAAAATAAGTACCGGCTTTTTTTATTTTAGTATCTTTTTTTAGTGAAGTACCACCAATTTTACTGGTTTGGATTGAACATCCTTGTCTGAAACAAGCACTGTATAAACTCCTTGCGGCAATTCGATTGTATTTAACATTATTTTATTAGATTGTTCTGAAATAACATGCTGCTGTATAAGTTTTCCACTTTGATCGAAAACCTTCACAAATCCATTACTTATCACTTTGGAAAAACCTATATATGCGTAATTGTTTGCTGGATTTGGACTAACCAAAGAACTGAATTCATTTTCGTTTAAACCTGCGTCATTTATGTTATAAGAAACAGAAAAATCGTCAAAATAAAATCCGTCTTGGTTTACACCATTATCAGATTTAAATTGAAAGCGCAACATAATAGATTGCCCAATGTAATCGCTTAAACTGATTTCTTCTAAAACCCATGAAGATTGCGTTCCCTCGTAAACTGGCTGGTTGTTTGGTTGAACGCTTCCGTTTGCACTATTTCCAGGAACAGTATACAAACCACATTGACCAATCCAAGTTGCACCATTATCTGTAGAAACCTGGAATTGACAATAATCATAATCCGTTTCGATGTCCCATTTTGCATAGTAAGAAACTTGCGCAGCGGTAACATTTGTCAAATCAAATGTTTGGTTCAGCGTATAGGTTTTATTGGAACTATTCGTGTAATTTCCGCCGCTGCTTTCCGTAAATGAAGAAGAGGGAGAAACGAAAGTAGAAGTAGTTGTTCCCCAATTTCCTGTCCAATTGGCATTGGAAGACGCATCATCTGCAAACTGTAAATTCAAAGCACCGAAAGTTTTTATAATCGTATCCTTTCGAACCCATAAACCATTATCTGTTTTCAGAATATATTTTATTTCGTCACCAAAAACAATCGATGGATTTAAAGAATATGAGATAGCTCCAGTAGCCGTAACTCTTATATTTAAGTTGTGAATTACTGGGGCGCCAATCGTTTGAATATTCAGCAATGGTTCAATAGAAACAGTCACGGGACCATCTTCCACTCCCAATCGAAATGCAGAATGATTAAAATTTCCTGTCAATGTTTCAATTGCAGAAGGATCAGTATCCTTTACAAGCAAATATTTGTGAGACATGTGCGCAAGAACCAAATTAGAAAACACCATTCCTTGGGAAGTTGGAATTATCTCAGACGACGCTGGCCAAAAATCCGTTCCAATCTCTGGTGTCATCGCAAAAATCGTGTCTTTCAATCCAATTCCGATATCCTGCTTGTACATAAAATCATCTGAATCACCAGAAGCAGGATAAAGCCCTGAGCTTTTTTGTGCGAAATAACCATTCATTTCCACCATGTGACTACTTAAATCCGTTAAATAATCGTGGTGATCTGCAAATTCTGCAGCCGTTGTACCTATTGGATACAACAATGTATTTCCAAAGGTGTGTGCATTGAACGCAGATACAAAATTATGGTTTTGCACCAACCAACGCATTGCTTGAGTTTCCTGTTCTGAAAAAGCTCCTGTTCCAGGATATGTATCGTTATTAACGTTCATACTAATACCTGTTGTTCCCCAGCCATAAGAATAATTTCGATTCAAATCCACCCCTTTATTTGTTGTTCCGACATTTCTTCTATTTTTTCTGTGCATTCCTCCACCGTTAGGATTTGTTGTTTCGTTATACACATATCCATCCGGATTTATACATGGTACAAAAAACATCTGCGTATTATCTACCAAATACTTCACTTCCAAATTGGTTTGATAATTCTCTAGTAAATACCACATGTAAAATATTGATTCAGACATACTCAATGGCTCACGTGCATGATGAACAGATGTATATAGAACCTTTGGTTCCGTTTCATTTACCGATGCATTATCCGATATCTTAACATAGTAAATGGGTCTATTTTCTATTGTAAGAAAAGTAGAAATTGGTGCTTTTAGTGTAATTAAATTTGGATATTGAGCCGCCATCGCATCTAATTCATCCAACATTTCTTGGTATTTAAGATAACCTCCCATTGTTCCTAAGTTGAAATTTGAGGGTGTCGCAGGAGAGAAAACAGTTGATCCGCTTGTGCCAGAACATGTTGCGTTTTTTTCAATACTAGGAGCCGCATTATGATTTTGCTCCACATAATATTTCTGAACATCTCCAATTAAAATTTCATATTCAAAACCATTTTCTTCCATGATTGCAATATCAGCATCCGAAAAATCTGAGATGAAAAAAGTATTTAATTTATAGTTTCCATGGTCAACTGGAAGTCCTAATTCAGCGAGTTTTTGCAAGCCTGTTCCATCCGTAAAGATTTTTACGCGAGAATACTGCTGCGCAATGGAGAAATTGGCAACGGAAATAAATAATAAGAGTATTAACTTTTTCATAAATAATAGTTTCAAGTTTGAAGGAGAAAATTAGTATTTTTTTTTGCAATAACGATAAGCATTGAAAAATAAAATTTTTATTACTTAAAAGCAGACAAATCATTCGCTCATCTATTTATTCCTACTTTGACAAAGTTAATTATACCATTCGTGTAATTCCTGATTATATAGTTAATGATTTATTGTACATTTATTCTTAAATTAAAGAAATAAACTTAGAATGACTGAAAAGAAATTAACATTTGGAAAGATATTTTGGCCAAGTTTTTTAGCTGTATTTATAATGTCCGTGATTGGCTTACTCCTTTTTGCTTTAATTATTGGAGGAATTATTGGAAGTTTTGGTGAGTTTGGACCAAAACCACTTGCAATTAAGAATAATACGGTTTTACACATGACTTTAGATGGCGAGATTTCTGAAAAATCCAGTTCCACTTTCAATCCTACAACCTTTACAATGGATAAAAGATATGGATTAAGCGATATTGTTTTTGGATTGGAACATGCTAAGAATGACACGAAAATAAAAGGAGTTTTTTTAGAACTTGGTAGCCTAAATTGCGGGTATGCATCCGCTAGAGAAATTAGAAATGCTTTAAAAGATTTCAAGAAAAGCGGAAAATTTGTCATTGCTTATAATAGCGGAGAAGTAATCACACAAAAAGAATACTATATCAGCTCTGCTGCCAATGAACTTTATGGCTTTCCTACTTCTACTATGGAATTTATCGGTTTGGGTGCTGAATTATCCTTTTTTAAAGGAACATTGGATAAGTTAGAGGTCGAAGTTCAGGTGATTAGAGGAACAAATAACGATTTTAAAAGTGCTGTTGAGCCATTTTTCCGAAAGAACATGAGCGACTCCAGCAGGTTACAGATTGAGCGATACATGTATTCCATGTGGGAAGATGTTCGAAACGAAATAGCAAAAGACCGGAAAATACCGGAAATTCGATTGAATGAAATTGCAGACAGCGTGCTTATTCACCGAGTAGATGATGCCATAAAATATAAATTGATCGATGGATCAAAATACCGAGACGAGGTGATTGCATTGATTTCCAATAAAATTGGCAATGCGAAAGATGAGGATTTAAATCTGCAAGCTTTTGAAAAATACGCCAAAAAGAAATTTTACCAAAATCAGGTATTGATCAAAAATAACAACCCAAATATTGCAGTAATTCTTGCAGAAGGAAATGTTATGACAGACGGAGATGGCTTGACATCTAAAGAGATTTGTAAGTTGTTTCAAGATGTAAGAAAAAATAAATCCATCAAAACGGTTGTTTTTAGAATCAACAGTCCTGGAGGAAGTGCGCTTGCAAGCGATGAAATCTGGAGAGAAGTTTTCTTGACCAATAAAACAAAAAAAGTAGTTGTATCCATGGGAGATGTTGCTGCCTCAGGCGGGTATTACATTGCCGCACCAGCTAGTTATATCTTTGCAGAACCAACAACTATTACGGGTTCAATTGGGGTTTTTGGAATGGTTCCATTTACAGGAAAAATGCTAGAAAATAAATTAGGAATAACATTCGACCGTGCCGGAACAAACAAACATTCTGTCATGACTACGAATCGTAAACTTACAGTTGAAGAATTTACAATTATTCAGGAAGAAGTTGATGCAATTTACGCGCAATTTTTGGAACGCGTTTCCACCGGTCGTGGCATGACAACCGAAGAAGTTAATGCGTTTGCACGCGGTCGAGTTTGGACAGGAACAGATGCACTTGCAATTGGCTTGGTGGACAAATTGGGAGGTATTACTTCTGCTATTTCCTTTGCTGCAAAAAAAGCTAGCATTAGAGACAAAAAAATTCTTTACTATCCCTTGAAAAAGTCAGATAAATTAGCCGAACTTTTGGAACAGTTAAACGAAGATGAGAATTCAGATTTAAACCTAGGTTCCAATCAAATGCCGAAAGAACTTATTCGCTATTACAACCAATTAAAAGAAATTGAAGCAATGACTGGCATCCAAATGCGCATGCCTTATGAAATTAACATGCATTAAAAAATCAAGAATTCTGCGTGTTGAAGAAGTTATTCTATAACATAAATTTTTAGGGCATAAAAAAACCTCCAAGTATGGAGGTTTTTTTATGTAATCTAATAGAATTTAAAGGTTTTATTTTGCAGCCATTTCTACAAAAGCATCGTATGAAACTTCTTTTTCATTTAATTTGACTGTATTCTTAAAAAACTGCGTTAATTTTTGTTCTGCTAGCATATCAAATACACGCGCTGATTCCTCTTTATTTTGTAAAACCTGCATCGCAGAAGCTGTTAATTCAGCATCTTCAGGAGCCGGGATGCCATACTGAGCATAATTGCTAATCAATAAGCCTTTCGTGAAATCGATAACTTCCTGGTTGTCCAATTTGATTTGGTTTGTTTTGAAAATGTTTCCTTGGATCAACTGCCACTTCATATTTTTTGCATAACTATCAAAGTCCTTTTCAATCTGTTCTTCGGTAATCGGCGTTTCAGAGGATAGTTTTATCCATCTTTTCAAAAATTCAGTTGGTAAATTTACTTTCGTTTTCTCCACTAGGTCTTCAAAAATATCACGCGTTAACATGCGATCTGAATCATTTGAAAACATTCCGGCCAAATCAACTGAAATTCGCTCACGTAATTCTTTTTCGGAGGAGATTGTTCCAGGTCCAAATAATTTATCGAAAAGATCTTGGTTTAAATCCGCCATTTCCATTCGTTTAATTTCATTGATTGTCATTTGGAATTTATCCGAGATTGTTGGTAAATCTTCTTCCTTTATTCCAAGCATTGCGGCAGTGTCTTTCTCTCCTCTCGATATTGTTGCGGGATTGACGACAATTTTATCGCCAATAACTTTTCCAAGTAAAGATTCTTTAACTTTTTTGTTTTCGGCAAATTCCATTGAAAAAGTGGAAGAATGTAAAATTCCACCTTCCAAAATAGAAGCGTCATCTTTCAATTCAACAAATTGAGCCATTATCATATCAGTTTCTCCAACTGCATTACTCGAAATCAATTTACCATACCGTCGGCGAAGGTCATCAATTTGCTTATCAATTAAAGCAGCATCTATTTTTACTTTTACGTAATCGTATTTACTTTTTGAAGACAATGGAATATCAAAGGTTGGGGTTAAACCAATTTCGTATTCAAAATGGAACGTGTCTGGTTGTTCAAAACTTCCAACTACCTCCACACCAGCTTTTGGAATTGGATTTCCAAGAATTTCAATTTTATTTTCTTCAATAAACTTATACAGGGCCGTATTAACAAGTTTATTCAACTCATCCACTAAAACAGCTTTTCCATATTGTTTGTGAATCATACCCATTGGAACATGTCCGGGACGGAAGCCAGGAACTTTAGCGTTTTTTCGGTATTTATCCAAAGCAGCTTTTACTTTATCTTGGTAATCAACTTGAGCAATCTGCACTTTTAACACTGCGTTTATCGCATCAACATCTTGACGAATTACGTTCATCTTTCTATAAATTTATAAACTATATTAAACAAAAATGGTCTCGTTAGAAAAAACGAGACCATTTTTAGTGCGGATGGAGGGACTCGAACCCGCATACCTCTCGGCACTAGATCCTAAGTCTAGCGTGTCTACCAATTTCACCACATCCGCAAATTTATTTCAACAATCTCAGACCTCGACTGGTCTTTCCCTTTTGTATTCAATACTTTTAGGAGTGCAAAGATATTGAATTATTTTAAACAAAGAAATTCTGCAGCAGAAAAATATATCTTTTCTTTTTTTGTGGAAAAGTCTTGTTTAGGAATGTAACTTTTCATTTGAATTCAAATTATCTTTGCACTAAAACGAATGTATGTTAAGTATTGATCCAAAAACGTTGCCGATTCCGAAACTCCACCAATATTTACTTGGAGCAATTGGACCTCGACCTATTGCGTTTGCATCGACTATCGATAGTGACGGAAATCTTAACCTTGCACCATTTAGTTTTTTTAACGTTTTTAGTGCAAATCCACCGATTCTGATATTTTCACCTGCTAGATCCGGCCGAACAAATTCAACGAAAGACACCTATAAGAATGTGAAAGTTGTCCCGGAAGTAGTAATCAATGTCGTGAATTACGAAATTGTCCATAAAATGAGTTTGGCTAGTTCGCCTTATCCTGAAGGAGTAAGTGAATTTTTAAAGGCCGGATTTACTCCTGTTCCATCCGAAAAAATCAAACCAATGCGCGTAGCAGAATCTCCTGTTCAATTTGAATGCATTGTAAAAGAAGTTATAGAACTAGGAACAGAAGGTGGAGCTGGAAATTTGGTAATCTGTGAAGTTGTTCAAATGCATATCCATGAAGCAGTATTGGATGCAAATGGAATGATCGACCAGCACAAAATAGATCTTGTAGCGCGAATGGGCGGAAACTGGTATTGCAGAGCTGACAAGAATTCGATGTTTGAAATCTCCAAACCGATTACAACCTGCGGAATAGGGTATGATCAAATCCCAGACGATATTTTAAAAAGTACTATCCTTTCAGGTAATGATTTAGGCCAACTTGGCGGGATTGAAATTTTACCGAATGAAACGGATGTAAATGAATATAAATTAGTGGAATTAAGTGAATTATTTATATCTTTAGAAGACAATCCAATAAAATTAGAACTTTCTTTACACCAAAGAGCTAAAGATTTACTAGCTGAAAACAAATTGATAGAAGCTTGGATGACACTTCTTTCGTTTAACAATTAATAATAGAAACAACCATAAAATAAATCAACCAATATGTTTAAATTAACAGGAACCGTAAAAGTTTTGAACCCAACAGTTCAAGTGTCGGAAAAATTTGCGAAAAGAGAATTCGTGATAACAGAAACTTCTAGCATGTATCCTCAGGATATTTCTTTTCAGGCAACTCAAGACAAATGTTCCATGCTAGATGCAATTCAGCCAAATGATCAAGTTGAAGTTTCATTCAATTTACGCGGTCGCGAATGGACGAGTCCACAAGGAGAAGTTAAATATTTCAACTCCTTGGAAGCATGGAGAATTGAAAAAGTTGGTCAAGGAATGCCACAAGGAATGCCACAAGGTGGACCTTCAGCAATGAATCTTGACCCAATGGCAGCAGCACCTTCAGCAGCTGTAAATACTGAAAGTGAAGACGATGATTTGCCTTTCTAAATTTAAAATGGAAATGAAACATATAGAAGCTGGACATTTGTTCAGCTTTTTTTATGGTATAAAATTAAGATCTAATGCTTCTGATTTTAGTAACATTTCCCAACTATGAAAGTAATTGCTCATGAAAACCGCCAATTTCTTTTTCAGAATCAATAAAATGTATTTCATAGATCCAATAGCGTTCATTTCCTGATTTATCTTTATTACTCATTCGTTGATGATTTTCGTGGTGGATATAATTAATGGTATCTTCCCCAACTATTTTTTCATGTGGAAAATTTCCAATCAAGTGACCACAATGCTCTGCGCCAAATTTCCATCCTCTTCTTTCTGCCAATTGCTGCGTGAAATGGTAAAAATCTGCACCTGTCAAATCCTGTTTGTTTTGGTGGTAAAAAATCTTTCCTTCTTTCCAGGCATCCTCTACATCTCGCTTTAACTTTAACTTAAATGGATCCTCTCCAATTACATAAGTTCTGCCAAGGTCTGCTTCCCATTCGTCGAAAACAGGTCCGAAATCAAAAAAAAGAATATCGTTTTCCGTTAAGACAAGATTAGGAGGATTCTCCCGATACGGAAGTAAGGTGTTTTTACCAGAACGAACAATTCGCTTGTGCCAGAATTTAGTTATTCCAAACAATTCAAATGCTAAATTGAATAATTCCTCGTTCAGTTCATTTTCAGTTTTTCCAGGAAGAACAAGTTTTAGTTCTTCAATTTTACTAAATAGGATAGCAGCTTTTCTTTCCGCCTCTATTAATTCCTTTAATGGTTCTGTCATTTTATAGCGAGTAATTGTGGGTTTTGGGATTTTGGATTAGAATAATAGAAAATAAATGCCAACACTTACTAACTATGGTAATGGAAAAATTCCTTTCCATGATTTTACCTTTTTTCTTTTTATTACCTTTAAAACAAGTGTTAAATTTACTGATTTTTCTTGATTTAATTGCACCAAATTGGCTTTTATCCTAGAAGTAATTTTAACTACTTTATTCTTCTTTATTCTTCGAATTAGTCTGAAATATCTTTTAACATCCACAAGTCGCAAGCAAAATGACCGGAATTACCTAGAGGGTTTTTCAGTTTCTGAAATCCCATTTGAATATAAAGTCCGGCGGCTTTAGATAATTCTGGCAAAGTTTCCAAGTAGACAGAAAAATACCCAGCCTCCTTTGCTTGTTGCAAACAGATTTCAATTAAGGCATACCCAATTCCATTTCCACGAGAAGTTTTTGAGACATACAACTTTACCAATTCGGTGCATTTGTATGGTAATCCATGAGTTGGGAAGATTCCGCAACCTCCAATAATTTCTTTGTCCAGCAGGGCAACACAATAGAAACTTCCCTTCGTTTGAAATAATTCAAAAAGGGAATCTGTTGTCGGATCCGTATAAACCGTTCCGGGTTTGTCCGCCCCATGTTCTTTTAAAACAGATCGAATCAAAATGGCTAATTTCGCTGAATCACCTATTTGAATTGGTCGGAATTGAATTTTTTCAGATTGTTTTGAATCCATTTCTATTCCTATTTTCTATTCCTATTAAATGATGCATTAAGGAGATTAAAGAAAAAAACCGGCACACATTACTTTGCCGGCTTTTAAATCGTTGCACTGCTGAACTATTTAACTTTCGTCCAGGTTTGCGTTCGGTAGAAAGGACCGATATACCCTCTTACATTCAATTTATCAGGACTTTCTGCATCCACCCAAATTTTAAGTGTGTAAACTTTCCCATTTTCAGGATCTACAATTGTGCCATCTTCCCAGACGCTTCCATCCCACTTCAATCCGCGAACAATTTGAAGACCAATTAATAGCTGGCCTTTTCTGTCGTCCGTGCATTTTTTGCACGTTGGATTAGCTTCTCTGCCTTCCCTAGGGTATAAATAGGTGATTTTTCCATAAAGTTTACCATCCGATTTATACAATTCTACGGTCGACTTCTTTTTCCCGGTTTCGTCGTCGATGGTTGTCCATTTACCAATGCAAGATTGAGCCATAGATTGAAATGTAACTAGAAATACGATAACGGCAAGTAGATTTTTCATCAATTTTTTTTTAATTGTTTCAAAAATAAAACAATTTATCCAACAACATAAATAGATTTCATTAAAAAAAAGTGAAATCAAGAAGAAAATTTAAGACGCGAACAAAAAATTTCTTAAGATATCTTTACCGCGCGGTGTTAATATTGATTCCGGATGAAATTGAACACCATAAATTGGTAATTTAATATGTTCAATTGCCATGACAACCTCAGTCTCTGAAATGCCAGTTGGAATAATTTCGAGTCCTTGCTTAATTTCAATGGCCCAACTATGGTACAACCCAACTTCGATTTCATTCGGAAGATTTGAAAATAGTTTTCCGTTATTTATGCATCTCATTTTCTCCGAAACACCATGTTTCACTTCTTTCTGGTTATAAAGCGTTGCACCATAATATTCAGCTATTCCTTGCATACCAAGGCAAACTCCTAAAATTTTCTTTGATTTTTCGTATCGTTTCAAAACGGGAAAAAGAGATTTTGTGTCTTTCGGCAAACCTGGACCAGGCGAAAAAACGATGCAATCAAATTGTGCAACTTGATCAATTTCTACATCAAGATCTTCCCAAACTGTAACTTCTGCGCCAAGACTTTCCATGTAATGAAAAATATTATACGTAAATGAATCGTAAAAATCTATAAGCAGAACTTTCAAATAGTATCTCTTTAATTGTTAAACTTGCACAAAGTTAATGAAAGTGATAGTTTCACAGAGATATTATTCATTTTTCATTTGGTAAATTATACTGTTTAATAAACCAAGCGCAATAGTTTTAAGACCTATGCGTTACTAATTAATTCTAGAATAGAAATGAAAAAAGCAATTCAGATTCCTGGTGCACCTGCGCCCATTGGACCTTATAGCCAGGCTATTTTGAGTGGGGAAACTTTGTATGTTAGCGGACAAATTCCATTGAATCCATTTACTGGAAATTTAGAAATGGAAACAATTTCTGCTGCAACGCATCAGGTTATGAAAAATATCGAAGCCTTGTTAAAAGAAGCAGGAATGGATCTTGACTGCGTTGTGAAATGCTCTATATTTTTAAAAAATATGGATGACTTTGCGGAAATGAACGCCGTATACGCAAGTTATTTTTCTGCAATTCCTCCGGCAAGAGAAACGGTTCAAGTTTCAAAATTACCGCTCGATGTAACGATTGAAATTTCTTGTATTGCACGTAACGATTAAAATTTGAAAAAAATATACTCCAATAAAATAGCTGTGGTCATTGTAAATTACAATGTCGAATTCTTTTTGGAGCAATGTCTCAACTCAGTGCAAAAAGCGCTTGAAAATATACATGGCCAAGTTTTTATCGTGGATAACAATTCTATCGATGGATCGGTCGAAATGGTGCAACGAAAATTTCCAGCGTATACACTTATTGCAAATAAAGAGAATTTAGGATTTTCAAAAGCCAATAACCAAGCAATACTTCAAGCAAATGCGGAATATATTCTATTGCTGAATCCAGATACAGTGGTGGAGGAAGAAACTTTTTCCAAAGTAATTGATTTTATGGATACCCATTCTGAAGCAGGAGGATTAGGTGTTAGAATGGTTGATGGAAAAGGAAAATTCTTGCCGGAATCGAAACGCGGATTACCAACGCCGGCTGTAGCATTTTATAAAATATTTGGACTCTCGAAATTATTTCCAAAATCCGAACGATTCGGACAATACCATCTTGGACATTTAAGTGAATTCGAAACAAACAAAATCGAAATTCTTAGTGGTGCATTTATGCTTATGCGAAGTGAGGCGCTTGATAAAGTTGGGTTATTGGATGAAGCATTTTTCATGTATGGAGAGGATATTGATCTTTCTTACCGAATTCTAAAAGGAGGTTATTCAAATTATTATTTCCCTGCAACAAGAATAATACACTATAAAGGAGAAAGCACTAAAAAAAGTTCGGTTAATTACGTTTTTGTCTTTTACCGGGCAATGATCATTTTTGCAGAAAAACATTTCTCTCAAAAAAACGCCAAACTTTTTTCTTTTTTGATAAATGCGGCCATTTATTTCCGAGCAACGCTAGCAATTTCGATGCGTTTTATTCGGCAATCGGTCTTGCCAATTGTTGATTTTGCTATTCTTATAATTGGATTATTTGCATTGACTTACCAATGGCGAATTTCAAATATCGATTTCCCAGAAAGAGTGGTGAATATTGCCGTTCCAGCCTACACAATAATCTGGATGATTAGCATCCTATTCAATGGTGGTTATGATAATCCCATCAAATTATCCAACTACTTCAAAAGCACAGTAATTGGAACTTTGATCATTTTAATTGTTTATGCATTGCTACCGAAATCTTGGCAATTCTCGCGTTTATATATACTGCTAGGAGCTGGTTGGGTACTTTCCTACTTTTTGCTTTCTCGGATTTTTCTCCATTTTTCAATTGGAAAAAAATTCAATTTAAATCCTAAAAAAAACAAAAAATTCGCAATTGTAGGGAGGCAAGAAGAATACAATAGGGTTGCCGAAATACTGAAACAAACTACGCGAAAAATAGAAAGCATTGAACATGTCTCCCCGGGTGAAGAAAAAGAAAAAGGTGCTGTAGGAACGTTGAATCAATTGGATCAAATACTGCATATTAATGGGATAAACGAAATTATTTTCTGCGCCAAAGACACAACAGCCCAAACAATTATTAACTGGATGACGGTGATAGATTCCACAAAAATTGACTTTAAAATAGCACAGCCAGATAGCTTATCGCTAATTGGCAGTAACTCAATTGAAACTGCCGGAGATCTCTATGTTTTGGATATTAATTCCATTACAAAAATAGAAAATATTCGTTCAAAACGTACCTTCGACATTGCGATGGGTTTGCTTCTATTGGTGGGAAGTCCAGTATTGATTTGGTACATTGAGAACAAAAAACTTTTCCTTCAGAATATTTTGAGCGTTTTGATTGGTAAACTATCATTAGTTGGTTATTTTAAACTAGACTCAAAAGTATCCAATCAATTGCCGCGAATAAAACCTGGAATATTGAACCCAATAGATTCTCTTTCGTTTCCAGATGTTACCCTAACGGATAAGTTGAACCTAATTTATGCGCGCGATTACTCCATTGGCAAAGATTTAAGTATCCTTTTGAAAGCATGGGAAAAACTAGATAGATAAAACACTAATTACCCTTGCCTAAATGGAATTTTAGTATACTTTTGTACCCTAAAGAAATATATTTTTCGCAGAATATGGCACAGATTGAAATCAGACTTCCTAAAATGGGAGAAAGCGTAACAGAAGCTACAATTACCAATTGGTTGAAAAATATTGGTGACACAGTAGAGATTGACGAGCCGTTAGTAGAAGTTGCGACTGATAAAGTAGATAATGAATTGCCTTCCGAAGCTGGAGGTGTATTAATCAAACGTTTTTTTGAAAAAGATCAAGTTGCTCAGGTAGGCGATGTAATTGCATTAATATCTACAGATGGTGAAAACAATGTAATTACCAATGAACCTTTGGTAGTGGAAGCTCCGAAGGAAGTGCAAATTATCTCTGATTCAATCCAACAAATTGCTGAAACCGTTTCTACAGTCGAAATCGATAAAAACAGTCCTTCCGGAAAATTCTATTCGCCTCTAGTGCGCAGCATTGCTCAAAAAGAGAACATTTCCATGAACGAACTAGAAAACCTTATTGGAACTGGTTTGGCAGGAAGAGTTACCAAAAAAGATATTTTAGATTACGTAGCAAATAGAACGTCAGCAAAAATAACTGACACTCCAAATACGGCTGCTGCGGCGCCTGTTAATGCTGTTATACCAGAACAAGGTCAAGGATTCTTATCCCATAT
>CANJSS010000062.1 GCA_947476955.1 Flavobacteriales bacterium | reverse complement strand
GATTAACGGGCGCAGTTGGCGCAACGGGTGCTCAAGGTCCAATTGGTTTGACAGGATTAACGGGCGCAGTTGGCGCAACGGGTGCTCAAGGTCCCATTGGTTTGACAGGATTAACGGGCGCAGTTGGCGCAACGGGCGCTCAAGGTCCAATTGGTTTGACTGGAGCTCAAGGTCCATTGGGCGCACAAGGTCCAATTGGTTTGACTGGATTTACAGGTGCAACGGGAGCTCAAGGTCCAATTGGTTTGACAGGATTAACGGGCGCAGTTGGGGCAACGGGCGCACAAGGTCCAATTGGTTTGACTGGATTTACAGGTGCAGTTGGCGCAACGGGCGCACAAGGTCCAATTGGTTTGACTGGATTAACGGGCGCAGATGGCGCAACGGGTGCGCAAGGTCCAATCGGATTAACGGGGCCAGTTGGGCCAACATGGACGCTTACTTCAGATAATTTTACAGCAGCAGGGAATTTACAAATTGTAACGACATTGCCGCAAACAGTAACATCAACTAATCAAGCTTGGTTAGTAGGTGGAAACAACTTTGCTACAGTTGCACAACCGTATCGATTAGGTACTATTTCAAACGATCATGTTGACCTAATTTCAAATAATCTGGTAAGAGGACGTTTGAGTAATTTGGGAGAGTTCTTCATTGGTACAACAAACACCGTTTTAGCTGGAGATTTGATGAATGGTGTGAGTAATGTAACATTTCCTTGGGCTGTGAATGGGTATTCTTCATTCAATGGTTCTGGGGTATATGGGGCGATATCCGTCGGAGCGACGGTCTTTGGTGGTGTTCAAGGAGAATCTAATGGCTCAGCAGCGCCGGGTGTGCGCGGTACAACTTACACTTTACCGCTGAATGGAGTGAATGGAGCAAGGGGTGGTGTTGGTGCCAATACTGGTTGGGGCGGCCTCTTCCAAAATGACTTAGGCTATACTGGATTTTTTGGCGTTGCATCCGATGAACGTGTGAAGAAAAATATTGAAACAATCCATAATCCTCTGAATTTAATTATGCAATTGCGGGGGGTCACCTATTATCATAAACTAGACGACCCACAATACAGTGATTTGGGTTTAAAACCAGGGTTGAATTATGGTTTCATCGCACAAGAAGTTGAAACTATTTTACCTGCATTGGTGCAGGAAAAGAATATTCCTCATATCAATTCTACGCAAAGATTATCAACTGAGAATAAAGAAGCTGAATTGCTCAAAACCGTTAGTTATATTGAAATGGTACCGCTACTACTCGAGGGAATTAAGCAGCAGCAACAAATGATCGAGGAGTTAAAAATTGAACTCGAAATGCTAAAAATTGAATTAAATAAAAAGTAAGGTCCATGAAATTTCTGGCTTTAATATTTTTTTGTTTTTTGTTTTGCCATACCAGAGTTAAATCTCAGGTTCTATTGAATAATGGAGGTCAAATCAATGCCGTTTCAGGGGCATTTATTTATGTAAATGGCGATGTACAAAATGATAATAATGGACTAATTAACATCGACGGCTCTGGTTTTCTTGGAAGTGCAGAGTTATTTGTAACACTTGATATTGTTAACAATGCAGATATTTCAGCAAATGGGTACATTCGATTGTTGCGGCATTGGTTTGATAATTCGAATTTTTCATCTTCGACTGGCACTGTTTTTATGGAAGGCGGAAGTCAATTTCTTGGCGGAACATCCCCCACGCTTTTTTACAATCTCACATTAGATGGGACAGGTATTAAAACACAACAAGTGGATAAATTTGCTAATGGTGTTTTGGATTTGAAAAGTCTTCATCTCAATACAAATACTTTCGGGTTTTATTCACTCAACCCAAGTGTTAACTCTGTAATCAGAACATCTGGATTTGTATCCAGCGCAAATGGCGGATTTCTATCCCGAACGACCAACTCTAATGGTACGTATTTATTTCCCGTTGGTTCTACAGCAAATTCAAGTGCTAATATTCCTGGTTCAGGAGTTTTCCGATATCGCCCTGTTGTAATTAATCCAACTGATGCCTTTCAAAATGAATATTCTGTCCGACTTGCCAATTTGGACGCAACCAATGAAACCCCAATTGGCTATGATCGCACACAAGCTGAGCCGCTCATTTGTTCTTCAAACCCCTTTTTCTATCACCAGATAAATCGGATTTTAGGTGCATCAGATGCTTCAATTAAAATCTTTTTTGATCCTGCCACAGATGGGACTTGGCTGGATGTTGCTAGATGGAATTTAAATGCCCCATTATGGCAAGATATGGGAGGAACGGCACTTGTAAACGCAGTCCCACTATCTTACATAAATGTTTCTAATTGGACAGATTTTGCAGATATACCATACATACTTACAAAAACAGGTATTTCACCTCCTGTTATAAATACACAACCAACTGGTGGTTGCGCTCCGCAAAATATCACGCTTTCAACAAATCTCTTAAACAATGTAAATTACACATGGTATGCCAACAATATTCCAATTGGTTCGGGTAGCTCATTAAATAGTGTTTTTAATGCGACAGGTTGTTATGATATCACTTTAAACGCCAATGATGGCAATTGTAGCTTTTCAACTACCGCTTTAGGTTTGATTTGCGTTGAGCAAAGTCCGAATGCTGCATTTTCAGCCAATCCTTCTGTCCTTGAATTATTTGATGAAACGGTCAATTTTATTAACCAATCCGAAGGAGCCGACAACTACACTTGGAATTTCGGAAATAATAGTACTTCTTTTCAGTCAGACCCAATTGTTCAATATGATAACATTGATGGTAACATATTAGTTACGCTCCTAGCCAGCTCACCAAATGGCTGTGTTGATACTGCATCTTTGATTCTAATATATAATCCATCACCAATTTATTATATCCCAAATACTTTTTCTCCAGATGGCAATGCGTTTAATCAGGAGTGGAAACCTATTTTCACCACCGGATTTGATCCATATAATTTCAGTCTGCTGGTATTCAACAGATGGGGTGAGTTAATATGGGAGAGCCACGATGCATCAATTGGTTGGGATGGTACCTATGGAATGGAAGGAATGATATGCCAAGATGGTGTTTATACGTATTCAATTCAGTTCAAAACGCCTCAAAGCGATAAAAAACATGAGCTTACTGGACATATTACACTTGTGCGGTAGCACTGTACTTTAAACCTTTGCTGACTTTAATTTTCCAAGTCAAGTTTTGTTACTGTTTTGAATACAATCTGTTGGAATGGTTTATCTATAATTGTAACTGCGTATTAAATGAAAAGTCACTACCATGCTTCATTTAGAGTCATTTAGAGTCATTTGGTTTATTTTGAGTTATGAGAGTTCATTTGAATTTAATTAATATTATTGTACTTTTAATCTTATTTAGTTCTAAATCGAAATAGAAAGTACAATTGCTGTAGTTTAAAAAAAGTGTAAATGCGTTTATTTAATAGCTTAATAGTAGTATTTTTTCTCGCGCTTTTCAGCAACCATTCGATTGCTCAAAATTATGTTTTTGCAAGCTTGGGAACCCCAACTGCGATGCCAACTACTGGCTGGAATTTAACAGGAAATGCCTATGTCGGAGATACGCCTGGCGATGTAGATAATTTCTCTAATGAATTGATATTAACCAACAGTTTTAATACTCAAAGTGGTGCTGTTTTCTATAATTCTCCAATAAATTTAAGCGTTTGTACAAATTGGGAAGTGCAATTTGATTATCGAATTTGGGGAGGAAATGCAGCGGATGGTCTTGCGTTTTGTTTTTTGAATGTAGCACCAACAGGTTTTGTTTCTGGAGGTGGTGTCGGAATTCCAGCAACCGCAAATGGGCTAAAGGTTGTTATGGATACCTGGGATAATTGTGGTGGCGCAAACCCGGAATTGCAAATGTTTAGCGGTATTGGATACAGTGAATGTATTTTAGGAATTATTAAACTTCAAAATATCGCTGGGAATTTAAATTTTATTAGGAGCAATGCTTACCAACCCGCAAGAGTAACATACAACAACGGTGTGGTTAACTTTTTTATCAATAATATCTTGTACTTGACGGGCACACTTCCGGTTAATTTTACCGGTTACATGGGTTTTACAGCGAGTACAGGTGGTGCAAATGACCAACATTCCATTAAAAATGTAGTTATATTAACACAACAAGCGCCATCCAATGCAGGTGTAAATGTTGTAACCTGCGACGATGAACCAGTACAGATTGGTTCGGCGCCAAATCCAAATTATGTGTACACCTGGACTCCAGCAACTGGAGTAAGCAATGTAAATAGCGCAAATCCTATGGTTACAGTAAATAATCCTGGAACTACTGCAATTAATGTTTCGTATACCGTTTCTACAAGTTTGGCATCTAGCCCTGGCGTTTGTCCTACAACAGACGTAGTGGTGGTAAATGTGAAACCTACAAAAAACACAAGTATAAGTCAAGTTATCTGTGATTCCAATTACTACGTTTTTCAAAATGATACGGTTTTCAATTCCGGAATTTATGTAGATACATTGTCTACTTCATTTGGGTGCGATTCCATCGTTACTTTGAATTTATCTCTGGTGAATTCCTTGGATTTTGACATTCCAGATACTGCGTTTTGTATTGGAAATTCTATTACAACAGCTTTGGATCCAAATTTCACGTATGCCTGGACACCAACATTTACTGCAAATCCTTCCGCTTCCGTTTATTTACTCCAACCAACTATTTCAACCAATTATGTTGTTTTAGCGACAAGTTCCAGTGGTTGTATTTCTTCTGACACTTTTGATATTGAAATTTTTCCTCTACCGCAATTCACCTTGCAAAGTAGCGATACAACACCCTGTTTTGGCGATGCAATTGCGATAACTGCTAGTCCCGCAGCCAATAGTTATCTTTGGACAGGAACAGATCTTATTGCAACTACTGGTGATATAAATGGTTTTATTTCTCAAAATTCAGGATTCTATTCTGTTTTAGCAACAGATGGGAATGGGTGTCAAAACACGGATTCCATTTTAATTACAGTTTTAGATTTACCAGTACTAAGTTTAACACCCAATTTGACTGAAATTTGTGCCGGCGAAATCGCCCAACTCAATGGAAGTGGAGCGTTCATTTACACGTGGAATCCAGTTGTTTTAAATTTAATCAATGATTCCACCGCAAACGTTTCGCCACTTGGGAATACGCTTTATACAGTGGTCGGAGAAACTGCTGATGGCTGCATCGACTCCATTCAAGCGCAGGTTATTGTGCACCCAAATCCTACTGCAAATTTTACACTTGACCTATCGGATGCCTCCGATTTTTCTAATGTTCTTAGTTTTGTAAACAATTCCAACGGAGCTGTTTCATATTCCTGGGATTTTGGGGATGGCAGTCCATTTTCAGAAGAAATGAATCCAACGCATCCTTACGCGGAAAATTATGCTGCTAATTACGAAATCATTCTATTGGTTACAAATGAATTTGGCTGCACCGCAAGTGCAATGGATGTTTTCATCACGGAAGAAACGGTAATTTTTTACGTTCCCAATTCATTTACCCCGGATGACGATGAGTTTAACCAAACGTTCAAACCGGTTTTCGGTGACGGAATTGATGCGTACAATTTTAGATTTACGATTTATAACCGTTGGGGAGAAATCGTTTTTGAATCTCTGAACAAGGATTTTGAATGGGATGGAACCTATGGCGGTAGACTTGTGCAAGATGGAATGTATACCTATGAAGTTGTCTACAAATTGCCTTATATCGATGATAGAAGAACATTTACAGGAAGTATTGCAATTATCAGGTAAATCAAACTTTCTTTCCGTTTAATTTCTTTCTGAAATCTATTTTTACGAAATTCTATTGCGATACTTTCACTTTAATATGGTGTAATCTTGTTACTTTTGTATAAATTATTAGTTATTGAATAAAGATCTAACGATGGATAAGAAAATAGGTATTTGTGTAATCTTAACGTTAAGTATTTTGTTTGGCTGTGAAACCAAAAAAGACACGACGTTAGATGCGCAAAATGTAACTAAATCCGCTTCTTTCAAAGGAGAGGAAGTTTTTGAAAATAAAATCACAGCAATCGATTCGGACACTCAACTTTCCTTCTTGAATAGTCTTTCCTACAATAACAATGAAGGCTCAACAATCGAAGTAATTGCCTATTTAAATAAGGCAGACAGCGAAGTGAAGATTGAAGAAATTTTTTCAGATGTACCTTCTGGAAATTATGGCCGAAATATTTTCTATATCGAAGAAGGAAAGAAAATTGCAACAAAACAAATATTCTATGATAACCAGCGAAAAGAACCAACATTTGTGGAAATCATCACGTATTATGATACAAAGGAAAATCCAATTTACGCCAAAGAACGAATTACAGAATATGAAGAAGATTTAGAGGAAGTAACTTTTACACCAGTCTCACCAAAAGTATGTTCCATAGCCAAAGCAATGCGTGTCTTGAATAAAGAAAAAGAGTTTGAAACTACTTTTCAAGGATTTGTTTCCGATGGAACATTGAACTATGTTTTGGTAGGGGAAAATACTGAAAATGGTTTTGCCTCGTCCCTTGCAGTTCAATACAACCAAGGGGATGTTCGAAAATTGTTGAACAATGAAAAGGCCATGATTGGAAAACCATTGACTGTTACGCACGAAGTAATGGAAGATGAACGCGGACTGAAATTTCAAGTTCTACTTTCCTTAAAGATCAATTAAGCTGCTCCAAAAGCACGTTTTATTTCCCGAAGAGACATTTACTTTAGCTTTCCACAGCCATTATTTTTTACCTATAAGCAGAAAATTCAGCCGTTGAACATTTTTAAGAACAAATGTTGGGTAGCAATGTTTATACTTGTATTGGAATTCGTGCTTGGAAGAAACATTGAAAAGTTTTAAGTTTCTTTGTCAGGTGAAATCCAATATAAATCAATGCATTACCCTATGAAAAAAATTAGTTCTGCTTTATTTGTTCTCTTCTTTCTTTTGTGCAATTTTTCCTTGAATGCTCAAAACATGAAAGTTACGGGAACAGTTTTCGATACTACGGGAACAAGAACGCTCCCTCAGGCGATGGTTATGGCTGTTCGAGTGAGGGATTCACTTTTGCTTTCTTTTACCAGAACAAATAGCAAAGGGGAATTTACCTTGACAAATTTTAAAACAGACACCTTTTCACTTGTAATTTCTCACCCTAATTTTGACGATAAAACGTACTATATTTTTGGTAACAAGGATAATTTTTTCATAGATATTCCGGTAGTGAAAATGCCTGCAAAACTCCAAAATATTGAAGAGGTAGTTATTTACGCCAATAAAAACCCAATTTACTTTAAAGGCGATACACTGGTATACGTAGCGGATTCTTTTAAGGTAAATGAAAACGCTGTCGTAGAGGATTTACTGAAGAAATTACCTGGACTTAAAGTCGATAAAGAAGGTAAAATTACTTCGCAGGGAAAAGAAATTGGACAAGTATTAGTAGATGGGGATGAATTCTTTGGCTCGGATCCAACAATAGCAACAAAAAATCTTGGTGCAAAAGGAGTGGAATCGGTGCAGGTTTATGAAAAGAAAAACGAAAATGCAAAAGAAGGCGAGGAGGAAACGATACAGGTTCTCAATCTGAAACTCAAAGATGACGCAAAGAAAGGCTACTTCGGGAAAGTTTCAGGCGCTTCTGATTTTGGACTTGAAAATAAAAAGAAGCCTTTTTATGAAGGGGAATTATTACTTAATAAATTCGATAAGGCACAAAAAATTTCCGTTTTTGCACTGGGCGCAAATACACCAAGATCCAATTTTAAATTTGGCGATATGGCAAAATTTGGATTGGAAAATGAGCGAAATAGCAGCGGAATGTCCATGTGGAACCAAGGTGGACAAAATAACACGAGCGGTGTGCCGCAAACAATTAAAGCAGGAATATATTTCAATGATAAAATTGGTAAAACAGGGAAAATTGGATTCAATTATTCCTATTACAACAACCAATTAGTTGCTTTTTCTAGCAGTCGTTCGCAGTATTTCTTGTCGGATTCTAGCTACTACACGACAGATTCTACCCGAAATAGCTCAAAAAGTGAAAGCCACCGCATTAAATTCAACTATTCCGTGAACCTTGATTCTTTGACCTTCCTAGAAATAAAACCAAGCTTGAACTACGACCTCGGAAGCACAGATAATTTAGACGTTTCTGCATTTTTAGGCGAAGACGAGCTACAATCTTTGAAAACATCTATCGGCAATACGAATAAATCCAAAGGCGTAAGCACATACACCGAAGCATTGCTATTGAGAAAGTTTAAACGCCCGAAAAGGGAATTGGAATTTAAATATGTATTAAGTTCCGCAGATAATAATACGGATGAAAAGTTGTATACGCTCACGGATTATATCAATTTTATGGTGAAGGATACTATTGATCAATCCAAGACAAACAATAACTCAAGTAGCAGCCATGTTGGAACTGTTGCCTATACAGAACCATTTGGACTAAAATATAAAGTGCAACTGGAATACATGTATGAATATGGCTTTTCCAATCAAAATAAAGAAGCGTTTAATAAAGTGAATGGCGCATACAATCAAAGGGTGGATGCTCTTTCTAATAATTTTGATAATTTACGCCAACAGAATCGTGTAACGCTTGAAGGGATTTATGAGACAAGAAAAGTAACTGCCAAAATTGGTTTGGGGCTGCGCAACATTGCGATAGAAAACTTGAATATTATTACCAATGTTAGCGTAAACCAAAACATAACCAATTTTTTACCGCGCGCGTCCTATCAATTTAAACCGAGTCAAAGTTTGCGATTCACAGTGAATTATATTACCCGTTCCTCCCAGCCGTCCATCAATGATTTGCAGCCTGTTCCAGACAATACAAATCCAAACCGAGTAAAAGAAGGTAATCCGGATTTGAAACCAAATTATGTGCACCAATTAAACGTGAATTTTAATACTTGGAAAGCATTGACGGGTCAGTACATTTGGAGCGGCGCATCCGTAAGCTTGACGGATAATGCTTTTGCAAATTCGACGGAATACGACGCTTACGGCCGAACAATTTCAAAAACAGTAAATGTCGACGGAAATATTTACAGTAATATCTTTGCAGGAGCCGGATTCCCAGTTTGGGGAAGAAAAATTGAACTTGCTCCAAACATCAATGGTAGCTATAACCGCTATACAAATTTCATTACTACCCAAGTTGCAGGACAGAAGGTAACAAAGGAAAATGTAACACAAAATACGGCAATTGATGGTGGATTGACCATTGAATTTGTTTTCGATTCACTTGAATTTTCCATAGGTAACAATTATTCATATACCAATCCTGTGAGTTCGCTAAATGCTGTTTCCAATAAACCATATACTACGCAAGAATATACTGCAAAAGTAGATTGGACGCTACCTTTTCATTTCAAAGCGAAATCAGAAGTTACCTATTCCATTAATTCAAATCTTGCAGCTGGCTATAATTTATCTATCTTCTTGTGGAATGCAGAAATTAGTAAAGCTTTCATGAAAACAGAAAACCTCATAATTTCATTGAATGGGAATGATATTCTAAATCAAAATAAACGGATTCAACGCGAGGTAAATGGAAACGTAATAACGGATAATAATACCAAAATCATTTCCAGATACTTCCTACTTAAAGTGACCTATAAATTCAATAAGAACAAAACGAAAGAAGCAGATTTCAGTGGCTGGCATTAATAAACTATTTGGCGTTCTACTTGCATTGTTGCTTGGAACGACAACGTATGGACAAATTACCTCGGGTAAAATTGTCTTCGAACGAAAAACGAATTTGATGAAACGATTCAATGACGATCGAATGAAACGTTTTGTCAATGAAAACAATAAAGTAAAGACCGAATTATTTGCGCTGTATTTCAATGATACCTGTTCTGTTTTTAAACCAATCTTGAACGATGTGCCAGATGAAGCAAGCTGGATGACGACCAAAAATTCGTATTTTCAGAATACGAATACAAATGAAAAATTATCCGTTTTAAGCTTGTTTGGAACAGATGTTTTTATCACGGATTCGATTACTCCAAGAAACTGGAAAATCACCGAAAATAAACGTAAGATTGGCAACTACGAATGCCGCAAAGCAATCTACCAAAAAAATGATTCTACGCGCTTGTATGCATGGTTTTCAGTTGACATAATTCCATCTACAGGCCCAGAAGGATTTAGTGGTTTGCCAGGAACAATACTAGGATTAGCAACCGAAGATGGTGGTGTTATCTATTTTGCCAAATCGGTGGAGGCAATGGTTCCGAAAAAAGAAGATTTAATGCTCAACAGCGGGAAAAATAAAATCTTTACGATGAATGAATTCAAACAGAAAATCGAGAAAGATTATGGAAACAGCCCTTGGGGAAAACGTATGTTTGAAGATTTATTCCGTTGGCTCTAACTTTAATTTTTTAGTATTTTTACCCGAATTTTCTCCTCAAAAATAGCCTGAATTTCAATAAAATAAATTCCGGACGCTTCATTTCCTAGGCTTAATTCGATTGTTTTTTCATCTGAAATCCTAAAATCAATGGATTTTTGCTCTCCCAGTAGGGTAGAAATAAAAACCGTTTGAATAGCGGATGAATTTTCTGTTTGAATGGAAATATTTTCAGTAACTGGATTTGGAAAAACGGACACAAAACGGAAATTAACAATCTCACCTAAGCTAACATCTAAGTCACACGGCGCGCCAAGATTTGGATAATAACTTGTTTCCGCCAAAGTATAACAGACTAGCCCATTTTCATAAAATTCAAAAGGCTGCATCGTACCAATTAAGCCATAATTATGACCAATTCCTTCGATTAATTCAGTTATATTGCCATTGTTGCTGCTCAATTCAAACACTTTTCTTGTTTCCATTCCAACCTGCAGAAAATTAATACTTTCGACGGTAATATTATCCGCAAAATTGTTGTACGTCATGGGCAGCGTATCTCCAATTTCCAAGTCAAAATCATACAAAAGTAGATCTGCATTATCGTAGATATACATTTTTAAACTGTCTTGTCTGAGAAAAGCATAGTTATATGAAAATGTATAATCCGGTGTGCAAGGCTGCATATTCCCAAATATTGGTTGCTCGTGCCAAAATCCATGGTAAATTATTTTCTTGTATGTATACGGTCCAATTGTCGTATCTCCAGCGATTTCACAGACATACTTTCCCGAAGTCCAGCATGGAGCTGAAACAGAAAGTCCGACTGCATCGATGCGCCATTTGGATGAATTGTGCAAATAATTTGGAACTTGCGCGCAAGCAGTTGTATTAATTCCAATTAAAAGAAAGGAAGCCAGGATATAAATTAAAACGGTGTATTTTGACTTCATTGCTATTAAAAATAGTTATTCATTCTCAGCTACAACTTCTTTAACTTCCGGTAAGTGCGATTTTAGTAAATTCTCAATTCCGCCTTTCAACGTAGCCGTAGAGGAAGGACATCCAGCGCAAGAGCCACGCATGACAACCGTAACCGTTCCATTGTCAAATCCGCGGAAATCAATTGCTCCACCGTCGTTTTCAACTGCCGGACGAACATATTCATCCAATAAATCACGAATTGCATCGTCGTATTCGGAAACTGCATATTCTTTACGCGGTGAATTTTCTGTCGCTTCAACCGCAGCTTTTGGTGAAGGCATTTGAATCAAAACATCTTTCCCTTCTGCAATCCAAGCTTTCACAAATTCACGCAATTCCATTTGGATAAAATCCCAACCTACATTGTCTGTTTTGGTGATGGTGATAAAATTCGCCGCCATAAAGACATTTTTCACGAATGGAAAATTCAATAATTCTTCTGCCATTGGAGAAAAGCCTCTGGCATCGCTTGCGGAACTGAATTCAACGGAATCGCCTGTTATTAAAAGGTATTTATTCGCAACAAATTTCATTGTTGACGGATTTGGTGTCATTTCTGCGTATACGGTAACTGGAACGTTCATTTTGTCGGTGTTTTGTACAAAATTACGTTAAACTTCCAAGAATAACTTAAAAAATAACTTTTCCTTTGCCATTTATTACTGTATTTTTGTCTTGTGAAATGGACACGCCATATTATTTTTGCACTTCTCATCCTATTTACGTTTATTGGAAATATGGGAATGCGCGTTTTTACACATTCGTGTGAAGAAGATGGGATATTTCGGTCGTATTTCATTCCATTGCAAGACCACTGCGAAGAAGAAGCTGAGGAAGTAGTTCCTACGTGTTGCCAAAAATCCATTCAAAAAGCATGTCTTATTCCCGAAATGGAAAAAGATTGTTGCACAGATGAGGTGACCGTTTTTAAAATTAATCTAGAGTATTATTCCGATTCCAACATAGCGATTCCAACATTTCTTGCTGCCGCAGGAATAGAAAAATTCGAATTGGGCGTTGAACGAAGCTCCAAGCGAAAACGAACTGTAACTTCATTCACCGATCCTCCGCCCAAACCAAGCGGCAAAGACATTCTTATTCAACACCAAGTTTTTCAGATATAAACGTTTGATGAATTAACGTGCGCTTATTCACCGAATAAACGCATACTGCAGGCAAAGAATGCTACAGCAGTGTTAATCTTCCACCCAAACAAAAAAATATTGAAATGAAAAATAATTGGTTAATCTTTCTATTTCTTCTTTTATGCGTTCCGGTATTTTCTCAAATGAAGGGAATCGTTTATGGTACGAATGACAAAGGAAAAGCGCCCGTCTTTGGTGCAAAATTAAAATTACTTCAAGCAAGAACTGGGACAATTACCTCCGACGGTGGAACGTTTGAATTGATTCTGCCAAAGAATTTACCGGATACATTGGTGATTTCAGCATTTGGCTACTATTCCGACACGATTCTGCTGGACAAAAAAGACCGTTTTATTTCTTTAGAAATTAATTTATTCTCCGACAAACTACTTCCAGAAATTTTGGTCGAAATCAGAAGGGAAACACATGCCATATCACGTCTGAAAACCTTGCATGTTGAAGAAATTAATTCGGGTGAATTACGCAAAGCCGCCTGCTGTAATTTATCTGAATCGTTTGAAACAAATGCTTCCGTTGATGTAAATATTACGGATGCGGTTTCCGGTGCAAAAAAGATCCAAATGATGGGTTTAGATGGCGTTTATACGCAGATTCAACTAGAAAACATTCCCTATTTGCGCGGATTGGAAAGTTCATTCGGACTGAATTCGCTGCCGGGAACCTGGATCGAATCCATACAAATCACCAAAGGAACAGGCAACGTTGTAAACGGGTACGAATCCATGGCGGGATTGGTAAACTTGGAGTTGAAAAAACCAGCAGAAATGGAGAAATTCTTTGCTAATGCCTATCTTAATGCCTTTGGAAGAGCGGAAATAAATGTAAATGCTGGTCAAATTCTCAGTAAACGATGGAGCACAGGAACTTTCGCGCACGCATCAGGAATGTTTGGTGATATGGATAACAATAACGACGGATTTCGAGATGTTCCAAAAGGAACGAATTTTGCCATAATGAACCGTTGGGCGTACCAAGGAAAAAAGATGGAAGCGCAGTTTGGTGTGAATGGTTATCTGGATCAAAAAAATGGCGGTCAAACCGGATTTTCTCGGTCGGTGCAAGATGGTAAATATGGCGTTCAGCTCGATTCCAAGCACCTAGATCTTTTTGCTAAAACGGGATTTTTTCTCAGAAAACCGTATAATTCTATAGGTGTTGTGTATAATCTTAAATACCAAACGATGGATGCAAAATTTGGGAACCGAAATTTTCGAGGAGTTGAAAAAAGGGGCTATGTAAATGCCATTTTTGATGGAATAATCGGAACAACGGATCATAAAATAAAACTCGGAATGAGCGCTGTTTATATCGATATGCAGCAACAACAAGATACAATGACCGATAACAGAATAGAAATAGTTCCAGGAATGTTTGGTGAATACACGTATACAGGAATGCGGTTGACTAGTGTTTTAGGAGGCAGATTGGACTACCACAATTTATTTGGTTTACAATTTTCTCCGCGCTTGCACTCAAAATACACCCTAACGGAAAAAACGGATGTGCGATTTACGGCAGGAAAAGGGTGGCGAGTTCCTAATTTTATGGTGGATAATATTTCCTTGCTTGCCAGTTCCAAAACATGGGTTAGACCAGTAGAATTATTGCCCGAAATCTCATGGAACTTTGGCGGTTCCATTGTACAGGAATTTAAACTATTCAAACAAAAAGCAAACCTAACACTGGATTATTACCACACCTTGTTTCAAAATCAATTGATTGTGGACCGGGATCAAGATCCGCAGGCGATCCAATTTAAAAATTTGAATGGGAAGTCCTATTCCAATAGTTTTCAGGCGGAGCTAAGTTTTTCTGTCGTTAAAAATCTAAACATGCGTTTGGCGTATAAATTTTTGGATGTAAAATCGGAATACGCAGGAAAAATGCAACAGCAAGTTATGATTCCGCGCCAAAGAGGTTTCTTCAACGTCGCCTATATTACCCGCAACAAGCGCTGGGAATACGATGCTACGCTTTCTGTTTTTGGCGAGTCGCGATTGCCCGGAATTGCGCCAACAGACGGTGTTGAATACAGTAAAGTTTACCCAATGGTAAATGCACAAATCACGCATGTTATTAAGAAATGGGATTTGTATATTGGTGGCGAAAATCTGACTAATTTCAAACAGAAAAATGCAGTAATTGATGCAGAAAACCCTTTTGGCAGTAAGTTTGATGCAACACGAATTTGGGGCCCTGTGATGGGAATCAATATTTACGCCGGCGTCCGGTATTCTATTTTAAGAAAAAAGTAAAAAACTAAGTTTAACCTAAAAAACACCAAAAAAATGAAAAATTATTTTCTCATATTCCTTAGTATCGTCCTTATTAACACTCTTTTTTCGCAGGAAAAAAATCCAAAAACGGAAATGGTGGTGCTACAAACTTCAGCCGAATGCGGCGACTGTAAAGTCCGAATTGAGGACGCGTTGAATTACGCCAAAGGAGTAAAATTTGCAGAACTAGACTTAGAAACAAAGAAAGTTACCGTAAAATTTGCACCTAAAAAAATTAGTTTGGAACAGATAAAACGTTTAATTAACGAAACTGGCTACGATGCAGATTCTTCCAAAGCAGTCAAAGCAGCGGTTTTAAAACTGCCATTGTGCTGTCAACCCGGCGGAATGAAAAATTGAAAATGTACCAGTATAAACTAAAGTAGTTTGTTAGTCAAATAAATAAACTATTCTTTTAACATTACGTTTTTCAAGTTTATTTTTTGAGAACAAGCTTTGGCCTTTGTTTCATTCGCACTTCATTTCAGTCTGAATTTAGCACCAAATAACTAGTTATTCTTTTGAAAAACAATGGCTTAAATGTTAATTTATTCAATTTGTACTGTATAGTGAAAAATAAATAGTATATTTAATAAATACAACAGACAGCGAATTACGATTAAACCTAAAAATCAGACAGTATAAGTTATCAAAAAATAAATGGGAGTGGTGCAAAGCCTCTCTTGATTGGCGATCTATTTGTTTTGCCCTTTTAAAAGAATGCCCATTAAAAACAAGAATTTTGAAATCTGGGAAAG
>CANJSS010000061.1 GCA_947476955.1 Flavobacteriales bacterium | reverse complement strand
AGTTGCATCGGAAGACCGATCTAATATGAATGTTACATTCCTTTTGGAAAACGATTCTTTACAAGAATCATTTGATAAAATGTGGAAAGCTGCAGAGATCGTTGGTTTACCAGGGCACAGATCTACAGGCGGTTACAGAGCATCTATGTACAATGCTTTACCAATAGAAAGTGTAGCGGTTTTAGTTAATGTAATGAAAGAATTTACCCGAATTAACGGATAGAGATACTCAAAAAACCAATTTAAACGTATGAAAATATTGGCTAACGATGGAATTTCAGCACTTGGAAAATCCTTATTAGAAGAATCAGGTTTTAGTGTAATAACTGAAAAAGTTGAGCAAAACGAACTTGCTAATGCTGTTAATTATCAGGGAATTGAAATGATTCTCGTGCGCAGTGCTACTACTGTTCGAAAGGAAGTGATTGACGCTTGTCCAAATTTAAAATTAATTGGTCGAGGAGGTGTTGGAATGGATAATATCGATGTTGCTTATGCCCGAGAAAAAGGTATTACTGTCATTAATACGCCAGCCTCCTCATCTCAGTCCGTTGCAGAATTGGTGATGGGTCATTTATTTGCGATTTCAAGATCTTTAAATGATTCCTATAAAAATATGGAAACTGGCGATTTTTCGACTTTAAAAAAGAAGTATTCTAAAGGAGTTGAGTTACGAGGAAAAACACTAGGAATAATTGGATTTGGTAGAATTGGTCAAAGTTTGGCTTCGTATGCCTTAGGCTGTGGAATGGATGTTTTGGCTATTGATCAATTTATGCCAAATCCAGTAGATATAAGTATTCCGATTGGAAATGGCCATTCAGCAGTTGTGACAATCACGCCACATACTGAATTGGAGAAAGTACTTTCAAAATTGGATTATATTTCGTTGCACGTTCCAAAACAAGCAGACGGAAGCGCTGTTATTGCGGCAAAAGAATTTGCTAGAATGAAAAAAGACGTTCGTTTGGTGAATGCTGCCCGCGGTGGTGTTATTAACGAAGAAGATTTATTAGCAGCATTGGAAACCGGACAAGTTGCTGCGGTGGCGTTGGACGTATTTGAAAATGAACCAAATCCAAGGAAAGAATTGTTGCAGCATCCAAATATAGCTTGTACACCGCATGTTGGTGCCGCAACTTTGGAAGCACAAGATCGTATTGGTGAAGAATTAGCGCGTTTAATTATAGGACAATTTTCCCCGAAAAATTAACATTAATTTCTAAAATCTTGACAAAGATAGCTCCTTTTAAAGCTTTGCGTCCAGTTCGAGACAAAGTGCATCTCGTTGCTACGAGACCTTATTATTCCTACAAAAAGAATGTGTTAAAGGCAAAATTGGATACCAATCCCTATACTTTTTTAAGAATTATTAATCCCGAGTTTGGAAGTAAGTTAAAAACCAAGCCAAACACAAAAGAGCGGTTCAATTTAGTAAGTGAAAAGTATACCGAATTCTTGAAGGACGGAATATTGATTCAAGATAAAGAACCACATGTATACATTTACCGGCAAACAAAAAACGGACATGAATTTACTGGTATTATTGCCGGAGCTAATGTGGAAGAGTACGAAAACGATTTAATAAAAAAACACGAAGCAACATTGACCTCGCGCGAAGCAATGTTTACGAATTATCTCGATGTTGTTGGATACAATGCAGAGCCAGTGCTTCTATCCTATCCGCACGAACAATCGATTGATGATTTATTGGTGGAATACGCAAAAACGCGGCCTGAATATGAATTTACGACAACGGATAAAATAAAACACGAATTGTGGATTTTACCGGAGTTGGAAACAAAGAAGATGGTTGCAGCGTTTGAAAAAATTCCCGCAACGTATATTGCAGATGGGCATCACCGATCCGCTTCCTCTGCCGGACTTAAAAAACATAGAATCTCCAAGGGAACCTCCCATTTCGAGAATGAAGATTCGTTTTTAGCCTTTTTTATTGACGAAAATCGCTTGAAGATACTAGAATTCAATCGTTTGGTTAAAACATTGAATAACCTTTCGGAAGAAGAATTCTTGGCAGAACTTGCAATATCATTTACACTAAAAAAGATACCGGCTGCAAAAAAACCGAAACAGGAACACCAAATTACAATGTGTTTAAATGGAAAATGGTATGAGTTAAACTGCAAACCATCGATAATTGATACAAACCATCCTGTTCGTTGTTTGGATGCGGAAATTTTAACGCAATCTGTTCTTACGCCTATTCTTGGAATCCACGATTTAAAAACGGATGATTCTATTGAATTCATGAGTGGTGCAGAAAGTATCGCATCTCTAGAAGAGAAAATTACAAAGGGAAAATTTCAGGTAGGTTTTATACTTTATCCAATATCGATGGAACAAGTGAAAAAAGTCGCAGATAACAAACTGATTATGCCACCTAAATCGACTTGGGTAGAACCGAAAATGCGCAGTGGTCTGACCATTTACAACATCAATGAATAATGATTTCAGAAAAATTAGCCGCAATTAAAGATAAATTACCGGACAACGTAACATTGATTGCAGTATCTAAAACCTATCCTGCAAGTGATTTACAGCTTGCGTATATAGCTGGGCAAAGGCATTTTGGAGAAAACAAAGTACAGGAAATAACAGAAAAACAAGCGGTTTTAGCGAAAGACATACAATGGCATTTTATTGGACATTTACAAAGTAATAAAGTTAAATACATTGCGCCATTTATTTCCCTGATTCATTCTGTTGATAGCTTTAAATTGTTGCAGGAAATCAATAAACAAGGAGTAAAAAATGGTCGAATCTTGGATTGTTTGTTGCAGTTTCACATTGCCAGTGAAGAAACAAAATTTGGCCTTTCACTAGATGAAGCAAAGGAACTTTTAGAATCTGAAGCATTTTTACTGCTTCAAAATATTCGAATTATTGGCGTCATGGGAATGGCTTCATTTTCGGAAGATAAACAGAAAGTGCGCACTGAGTTTAAGCAGTTATTTCATATCTTTCAGTTCTTAAAGAGCGCTTATTTTTTAAATAATTCAACATTCAAGGAAATATCTATGGGAATGAGTGGTGATTTCGAAATAGCTGTCGAGGAAGGAAGCACTTTGGTACGCGTTGGTAGTTCAATATTTGGTTCAAGATGAAATACTTAAAGCTATCAATATCAAAGCTTTTAATGGTATTATTTTTAACTATTATTCCATCCATTCTAGTTTGTCAAAACTACAAGGATTCCATTATAGAATTGCGCGTTAAGCACATGGGAGAATTAATGGATACCTCCAACCACATTCTGAATCAAAAGGAAATTGATAATTTTGAGGGATTGGCTTACTTCGAAGTAGATTCAACCTACCGAATCTCTGGAAGATTCACTAAATCTGTCGGGGGAAAATTCAAAATGCCAACCTCTACGGATCGTTTGCCAGTATATCGCCGCTATGGTTACATAGAATTTGAAATGGGTGGAACAATAAACCGTTTAACCGTTTATCAAAATATGGTTTTAAAAAAGAAAAAAGGTTACAAAAAATATTTATTTATTCCTTTTCGCGACGGAACAACTGGTATAGAATCCTATGGTGGAGGACGTTATCTTGATTTTCAAATTCCAACAAAAACAAATGTTAAACTGGATTTTAATTGCGTTTACAATCCATATTGTGTATATTCATACCGCTATTCTTGTCCAATACCACCAGATGAGAATACATTAACACTCCCTATAAAAGCTGGTGAAAAAGTTCCAGTTGGTTATTTAAAAGAACATTAAACAATGTAAATGAAAACGAAAAAGGAGATTGTTGACAACTGGCTACCGCGCTACACAGGGCAAGAACTTGAGCAATTCGGAGAATATATTTTACTTTGTAATTTCCAGAATTATGTGGATAAATTTGCAGAAATGCACCATGTAGATAGTGTCGGAAAAGGAAAACCGATGCAATGCGCTACTTCAAATGGAATTACAATCATAAATTTTGGTATGGGAAGCGCTTCTGCTGCAACCATCATGGATCTTTTATCCGCTATTCATCCAAAAGCAGTTCTATTTCTTGGAAAATGTGGTGGACTTAAAAAGAAAAATCTTGTTGGAGATTTAGTTTTGCCAATTGCTGCAATTCGTGGAGAAGGAACAAGTAACGATTATTTCCCAGCTGAAGTTCCAGCGTTACCCGCTTTCGCATTACAAAAAGCTATTTCAACAACTATCCGCGATTACAAGGAAGATTATTGGACAGGAACAGTTTACACCACAAATAGACGCGTTTGGGAGCATGATGAAGATTTCAAAAGCTATTTACAAAAAATTCGCGCTATGGCAATCGACATGGAAACTGCAACAATTTTCACCGTTGGCTTTGCTAATAATATTCCAACCGGCGCACTTTTACTGGTCTCCGATCAACCTATGGTTCCAGAGGGCGTTAAAACCGATAAAAGCGATACATTGGTAACTTCTAAATTCGTGGATAATCACTTGAAAATTGGAATTGATTCACTGAAGCAGTTAATCAACAATGGCAATACGGTAAAACATCTACGTTTTTAATCACAAACTTTCTTTAAACTCGGATTTTGAATAGTTTTCTTATTCAAAATCTTATATTATTTTCAGCTGGACAATTTTCAGCAAGGTAAGCTATTAAGCTATTTGAATTTATAGTCTTGCGATAATCCTTACTCCCTTAAAACACTATTTAAATAGTTTTTTAAGGGAAAAACGATAGTGCCTTTCTTTTGCAAGTAATTTCACCATCAAAATTTACCGATTTTACAGATTTCCTTAATTGAAGAATTTAGTCATTTTACTGAAGAAATAACTTCTCTCAAAGACTTTAATTTAAAAGCCTAACTGCTTAACTTACAATTGTTTCATGTAAATAAATTGGAGTAAAAATTTCCAAAACAAAACGAATCGCAGCTTTTATCATTTCACTAAAATTGAAATACACGCTAGTGGTATTTTAGAAACGATAAAATCCTAAATGGAATGATAAGCTTAAAAAAATCCGGAATAATTCTGGAGCCAACTGATAATAAATTTGAAAACCATGGTGTTTTAAATCCTGCTGTTATTCGCGTTGGAAATGAAATTCACTTGTTTTACCGTGCAACAAACAAAGCAAACTATTCCACAATTGGGCATTGCATCTTGAAATCTCCAACGGAAGTAGCGTATCGTTCTGAAGAGCCGATAATTGTTCCGGTTGAACCATACGAAGCACAAGGCGTGGAAGATCCTAGAATTGTATGCATCAATGGGACTTTTTACATTACGTACACAGCTTACGACGGACAGAATGCATTAGGAGCTTTAATTACTTCCAACGATTTAAAAACTTTTCACCGAGAAGGGATTGTAACTCCACAGCTGACGTACCATGAATTCAAATTGTGTATTGAAAGCTGCAATGATCTAAATGAGAAATACTTACGATTTGTAAAATTATTGACAAAACGGAGTGATCCAGAAACAGTAGTCAAACAATTTCTATGGGACAAAGATGTGTTATTATTCCCTAGGAAGATAAACGGAAAATTTGCTTTACTACACCGAATTTATCCGGACATTCAAATTGTTTATTTCAATGATTTTCAAGACTTGACGTATCCTTTCTGGAAAGAATATTTGATGAAAATTAATGATTTTATCCTCCTTTCGGGGAAGGCAGATTTCGAAGCAAGTTACATCGGCGGTGGTTGTCCACCAATTGAAACCCCGGATGGTTGGTTGTTAATTTACCATGGCGTAGAGGATTCCAATGAAGGATATATTTACCATACAGGCGCATCCTTAATGGATTTAGAAGATCCAACCAAAGAAATTGGAAGACTGCATCAGCCGCTTTTTTCGCCAGATTTAGAATGGGAAAAAACAGGAGTTGTAAACAATGTCGTTTTTCCAACTGGTGCAATTATCGAAAAGGAATTGCTTTATATTTATTATGGGGCAGCAGATAAAAGAATTGGAGTTGTCTCGGTTAATCTTGACGAATTAATTCAAGAAATAAAAAAATCAATCGTATGAAATCCTTATCCGCTTTGAATAATTCCGTAGTTTTAATTTCATCCTACCCACCGAGAGAATGTGGAATTGCCACTTTTAGTCAAGATTTAGCGAATTCCTTACGAGAACAACATAGTGATTCTTTCGAGGTGGAAATATGTGCACTCGAAAAAGGGAATAGCTCAAGAGAATATCCAAATGAAGTAAGTTTTGTATTAAATAGTTCCAATAAGAACGAATACAAAGCCCTGGCAATTGAAATAAATAATAATTCAGGAATAAAAGCAGTTTTAATTCAACACGAATTTGGATTATTTGGTGGAGAATATGGGGATTATTTACTTCATTTCATTGATTATTTAAAAAAGCCATTACTCGTAACATTTCATACTGTTTTGCCGTTTCCCGATGCAAAGAGATTTGAAGTTATTTCGAAAATAGCTGCTTCATCAGATCGAATTATCATTATGACAAAGCATTCTTCAAGAATTCTTATAGATGACTATACCGTTTCACCCGAAAAGATTTCGTTAATTCCTCATGGAACACATCCGATAATTTACGAAGACCGGAACGTATTAAAGCAGAAATTTGGATTTGAAAACCGTAAGATAGTTTCCACATTTGGACTAATCAGCTCAAATAAAAACATTGAGAATGCATTAGAATCATTACCCGCCGTAACAGAAATTCATTCCGATATTTTATACCTAATCATTGGGAAAACCCATCCAGAAGTAATTAAAAACGAAGGCGAAATTTACCGGGAAATGCTAAAGGAAAAAGTGGAAAGTCTTCGCCTACAAAACCATGTTTTTTTTATAAATGAATTTTTAGAAACTTCAGAATTACTGGAACTTCTGCAACTTTCGGATACCTATATTTTCACATCAAAAGATAGAAATCAAGCCGTTAGCGGCACTTTTGCTTATGCTATGAGTGCTGGCTGTCCTGTAATTGCAACCGCAATTCCACACGCTAAGGAATTACTTTCGGAATCTGGTGGAATTTTAATTGATTTTGAAAATCCACTTCAATTATCGAATGCTTTGCTTCAATTACTTGGCAATGAAAAACTACGTAATCAAATTGGAATGAATGCAATCCATACCTCTAAAGCGTTTGAATGGAAAAGTGTTTCCTTAAAGTATGCCTTGCTTCTTGAAAAATATGTAACTAAAAAATCTTTGAAATATAATTTACCAGCTATTTCGTTGGAGCATTTGGAACGTATGACACATACGTTTGGAGTTGTACAATTCTGCAAAATAAACACACCAGATTATTCTTCAGGTTATACATTGGATGATAATGCACGCGCGCTGATTGCAGTTTGCATGAACCAGGAACGCATACAAAATAATGATAATATTATTCTGATAGCAAAGTACCTTCATTTTATAAATTCTTGTATGAAAGAAAACGGTCAGTTTTTCAACTATTTAGACAGTAATGGATTAGAGCACGAACAAAATGACCGGGAGAATTTACAAGATTCCAATGGACGAGCAATTCTAGCATTAGCAACAGTTGTTAACAATCGGACAATTTTACCGGAAAACATTGCTATTCAGGCAGAATTACTCTTGAAAAAAGCGATTTTAACGGTTGAAAAAATGGATTCGCCGCGCGCTATAGCTTTCTCTATAAAAGGTCTCTATTTCTATTCAATTTATTCAAATTCAAGCATTATATCTGATTTAATTTTCCAACTTGGATCAATATTATCCAAAAAGTACTACCAAGAAAAAGAGGAAGGTTGGGAATGGTTTGAAGATAACCTAACATACGGAAATAGCATTCTTCCGGAAGCACTATTATTTGCGCACTTATCAACTAAAAACATTCATTTTAAAGCAATTGCAAAAAAAACATTTGATTTTCTTCTCGATCATTTGTTTTTGGATGGAACAATTAAAGTTATCACAAACAATGGATGGCTTCAAAAAGGTGAAATTCGAAAAATGGATGGCGGTGAACAACCGATTGATGTTGCGTATACAATTCAGTCGCTGCAATTATTCCACCTCGTTTTCCAAGAAGAACATTACCGCGAAAAAATGGAAACTGCATTTAGTTGGTTTTTAGGCAATAATCATTTGAAACAAATGCTCTATAATCCAAAAACAGCTGGTTGTCACGATGGATTGGAAAAATACAATGTCAATTTAAACCAAGGAGCAGAATCCACTATTTGCTATTTAATAGCCCGGCTTTGTATGGAAAAAACTAGAAATAATAAACCGATAACGGAATCAAAAATAGGAATTAAAAAGTTGCAAACTGAGTTGCCAACAATAGAAAGAACAAGTGTTCAAATATAAAATATAAACATTTAAATTTTAGTCTATGTTACAAAGTTTTGACCAACACGCGCAGAGAGGAAATGAATTCCTGCACCTACTCGCTTTTGAATTAGGCGATAAATCGAACAAAGAAGCGGCTGAACGTATCACACGAGCGGTTTTTAGAAGTCTTCGGAACCTTCTTACGCTAGAAGAGAATTTTCAATTAATTGCGCAACTTCCACTTATACTAAAAGGGCTTTACGTTGAAGGATGGGCGCCGCAAAAGAAACGTAAAAAACTGAGTAAGAAATTAGACGACTTTTACACGGAAGTAATTAAAGAAGAAGGCGCGAAAGCATGGAAGGATTTTTCCACAGAAGAAGAAATTAAAAAAGGCGTAAATGCTGTATTTACTGTACTTCGAATGTATATTTCTGAAGGTCAAATGGAAGATGTGAAAGCAGTGGTTCCAAATGAATTAAAGATTTTATTTTCAGCAAATTCTATCGAAATACATTGACTTTCAACTTAAAATAAGTAGCATTTTTAATTAATTATCCAAAAATAAAACAGATGGCTTTTTGTATTCCGTTCAAAAATATCACCCGTAATGACATTCAACTTGTAGGTGGGAAAAATGCCTCTTTAGGAGAAATGTTGCATTCACTGACGCCGCTCGGAGTAAAAATTCCAGATGGTTTCGCGATTAGTACGCTTGGTTATATGCAATTTTTAAAGGACAATAATTTAACGGAAAAACTCAATATTGAATTACAAAAATTAGACACTCTAAATTTACGTAACCTCTCCATTGTAGGTGAAAAATGTCGAGAACTTATTAAATCGAGCAAAATACCCGCAATTTTAGAAAAGGAAGTTATTGAAGAATTTGAAAAATTAATAGGCGTAAACCAAATGAGCGTCGCAGTAAGAAGCAGCGCAACAGCTGAAGATTTACCCACCGCGAGCTTTGCGGGTCAGCACGATAGTTTTCTAAATGTGAATAGCAAAGCGAAACTAATCGATTCCATTCTAGCCTGTTATGTTTCCCTTTACAACGATCGAGCAATTAAATACAGATTGGATAATGGATTCGAGCATTCAAAAGTTGCTTTGTCCATTGGAATACAACAAATGGTTCGTTCCGATTTAGGAAGTGCAGGTGTAGCATTTACAATAGATCCTGAAACCGGATTTAAAAATGTAATTTACATAACATCATCTTGGGGACTAGGCGAAACAATAGTTCAGGGCGCTGTAAATCCAGATGAATTTTATCTTTTTAAACCTGCAATAAGTGTTCAAAAAAAGAGTATTATTCAACGGAAATTAGGTGAAAAAGAAAATAAAATAGTCTATTCTGAAAATGGTCCAACCGCATTAATGAATATTCAAACATTACCAGCAGAAAGAACAGTTTTTTCATTAAAGGATTCCGACGTTGAAAAACTTGGTGATTGGTGCAAAAAGGTGGAAAAACATTATAACGTTCCAATGGATATTGAATGGGCTAAAGATGGGATTTCAGGCGATCTTTTCATTGTTCAGGCCCGACCAGAGACCGTTCATACAAAACATGAGAAAATTACACTAAAAGAATATTCCCTACTGACAAAAACCAAACCGATTTGCAGTGGAAAAGCAGTAGGAAGATCAATTTCAAGTGGAAAAGTTTGTATAATTAATTCCTTGGCGGATGCGAAAAAAGTACAAAAAGGCGACATCATAGTGGCGGAATCTACAAATCCAGATTGGAACGCGCTACTGCGAAAAGCCATTTGTATCGTTACAAATAAAGGTGGAAGAACAAGCCATGCATCAATCGTTGCGAGAGAATTAGGAATTCATGCAGTTGTCGGGGCAAGCGATGCAACGGAAAAATTGAAAGATGGACAAACTATCACCGTTTCCTGCATAGAAGGAGATGAAGGAAGAGTTTATGATGGGAAATTGGAATGGGTAGAGCATGAAATTAGCTTGGAGAACATTCCTCAGACACGAACTAAAGCGCTTTTTATTCTCGCTAACCCTGATAAAGCGTTCCATTTATCATACTATCCAAATGATGGAGTTGGGCTTTTGCGCATGGAGTTCATCATTTCCAATAGCATTAAAATTCACCCAATGGCTTTGGTCAAATTTGAACAGTTAAAAAATAGTCAGGAGAAAAAAGAAATTGAAATGCTGACAAAAAATTATCCTGATAAGAAGAAATATTTCGTTGAAAAACTTTCGGAATCCATTGCAATGGTGGCAGCCGCTTTTTATCCGAAGGAAGTAATTGTGCGATTGAGTGATTTTAAAACTAACGAATATGCACAACTTTTGGGAGGAGCAGGATTTGAGCCAAAGGAAGAAAACCCAATGTTAGGATTTCGAGGAGCATCGCGTTATTACAACGATTTATACAAAGAGGGTTTTGGGTTGGAATGCGAAGCCATAAGAACTATTCGAGATGATTTAGGTTTAACGAATGTTAAAATAATGGTTCCTTTTTGTCGCACGGTGGAAGAAGGAATAAAAGTTTTGGAAGTTATGGAAACATTCGGTTTAATTCGTGGAAAAAATACACTTCAGATTTATGTAATGGCCGAAATCCCTAGTAATGTTATTCTAGCGGAAAAATTCGCGGAAATTTTTGATGGTTTTTCTATTGGAACGAATGACCTTACACAATTGACACTTGGCATCGACCGCGATTCTTCTTTGATTAGCAATTTATTTAATGAGAACAATGATGCTGTAAAACAAATGCTTTCTACCATTATACGAACAGCAAAAAAATCGAATATAAAAATAGGGGTATGTGGTCAGGCGCCAAGTGATTTTCCTTCGTTTGCTCAATTTTTAGTTGAAGAAGGAATCGATAGTATTTCCTTTACTCCAGATGCTTTGATTCAAGGAATCCAAAATATTCATTTAGCAGAATTAAAATCCAACATTTTTTATAAAGAAAAACAACTACATGGAAAAGATATTTAAAGACAAGGTTGCCCTAGTTACAGGCGCATCCTTCGGAATTGGCAGAGCTGCTGCACTTGCATTCGCAAAAAGAGGTGCTAAAGTTATTCTTTTAGACTGGATGGAAGATTATGAAACATTTAATGCAATTAAAGATTTAGGCGGAGAAGTAGTTTTCTATGAATGTGATATTTCCAAATCCTCAGAAGTAGAAGCGATACATACAAAAACAATTGAACATTTTGGCCGCTTAGATTATGCTTATAACAATGCTGGAATTGAAGGTGCAACCGCAAAAACACAAGATTATTCAGATGAAAACTGGGATAAAGTTATCGATGTTAACCTGAAAGGAGTTTTTCTTTGTATGAAACATCAAATTCCGCACATGCTGAAAAATGGAAAAGGCGCAATAGTAAATTGTGCATCCGTTGCTGGTATAATCGGTTTTGAGGGATTACCTGCTTATGTAGCCTCCAAACACGGTATAATTGGGCTAACGAAAACTGCAGCTTTGGAAAATGCCAAAACTGGAATTCGTGTGAATGTTGTTTGCCCAGGAGTAATTAAAACGCCAATGGTTTCCAGATCAACTGCAGATAAAAAAGAAATAATTGAGCAATATGAGAATTTAGAGCCGATGGGAAGATTGGGAAATCCGGAAGAAGTTGCTGAAGCAGTAATTTGGCTTTGTTCGGATCAAGCTTCCTTTATTACAGGACATTCGATGATGGTAGATGGGGGCTGGACAGCTAAATAAGTGAATTATGCTATTCCAATTTGGTAAATCATTTTCAATCCGACATAAGTTTATAGTTTTAGTTAATTAATTAAATAGAACACTTCAGATAACAACATTATTTTCGTTGCCTTGAGTCATTTTTTTTCACAAGGAATATCGGATTCAAAGAATAATCATTCCTCTTATTAATTGCAATATATCTAAAAGACAAGGAAAAATGATCTAGACAGTTCATATAATTGAAATGGAAACGATGCTTCTCGAAATTCAATCCAGTTTTTAAATGACTGCCTTGAAAAATAAAACAAAAAATGTAAATTTAATTGCAATGAATTTCGTGTCCTAAGTGAATTCACACTAACATCTTGTTAATAGAAACCTGTATCCAAGCGGGTTAATCTTACTAATTCAAATTGAATCACAAATTTTACTTAGAGAATTCTGATAGATATTTTAATGAATCGATTATTTCCTCTATACTTACTTCACAATTGAATTCACAGCTACCGATTTCAGTTACAAGGGAACACAAAATCTTAGATTCTCTATTTTTTTTATCGTTTCGTGTTAATTCAGAAATATCCTCGAAATAATTTTCCTCCATTTTTGGAACAGAAAATTTCTCAAGAAGTGTCAATTCAATATCGTAATAATCTTCCTTGGATAATTTCCCCTGTTGCATTGCAATATATGACTCCGCAATCATACCCAAAGCTACTGCATGTCCATGCGAAATTGGTTCAATTTCTAGAAAAAAACCTTCTATAGCATGCCCAATAGTATGACCGAAATTCAATATTTTTCTCTGCCCAATATCCAAGGGATCAGCTTCTACGATATCAAATTTTAGTTTAACGGAATCCTCAATTAATTCTATATTTTTCAAATCAAGACCGATATTGATTTGTTTTAGTTTCTCGTATTTGTTTCTATCGCTTATCAACGTTTGTTTCAACATCTCAGCGTAACCATTCATCCACTCATCAGCTGGAAGAGTTGCTAAAAATATCGGATCGATAAATATAAATTTAGGATGCGAAAAAAGACCTAATTGATTTTTAAAGGAACCTAAATCTAAACCATTTTTTCCGCCAATGGAAGCATCGACCATTCCCAATAAACTCGTGGGAATATGAATAAAATCTACGCCTCTTTTAAAAACCGATGCAATAAATCCTCCCATATCTGTAACAACACCTCCGCCGAGATTTATAATTAAATCGTTTCGACCAATCTGGTACTCCGTAAATGCCTCCCAAACTTGGAAGCAAACTTCAAGCACTTTATTTTCTTCTCCCGCAGGTAAAAGAATTATTTCAGCTTCCTTTAAACTATCAAAAGATGTTAAAAGAAAATCCAAACAATTATCGTGTGTGTTTTCATCCACTATAATTATTTTTTTTGCTCCCAAATATTTATGGCTTAAAAGATCTTGAAAGGACGAATCTAGAATAGACCCTAATTCAATTGTATAATATGGGGAAGAAAATAATTTCATCAAAATAATAAATTTGTTACGCTACAAAAATAAATAAAGCTTTGTATAAATAAGAATATAAAAGAAAAGCAATTATTTTTGCACAATGATATCATTTGACAATACAGAAATAGCATTCACGAGTAAAACAGATGCAGATTTAAAAAGAGCCTTTTGGTTATTTAAAATTGTTGGCAATCCTTTTTTAGTAAAATTTGGAAAATGGGCGACAAATTATGCGCTTAAAATTCAGTTACCAATAAAGGGTATTATAAAAAAAACGATTTTCCGTCAGTTTTGTGGTGGTGAGACAATAGCAGAATGTGAAAAAACGATCAACCAGCTAGGTAAATATGGGATTGGAACAATTTTAGATTATTCTATTGAAGGAAAAACGAGTGAGGAAGATTTTAATGCTACCGTTGAGGAGATAATTGCAACAATTCATGCAGCAAAAAACAACCCTAATATTCCTTTTGCAGTATTTAAAGTTTCAGGGATTTCCCGATTTTCAATTCTAGAAAAAGCAAATGATCCAAATTCAAATCTGACAGAAATAGAAAAAATGGAATTGAGTCTTGCAATCTCTAGAATTGATAAAATTTGTTTTGCCGGTTTTGAAAATAATATTCCTGTTTTTATCGATGCAGAAGAATCGTGGATTCAAGATACGATTGATCGCATTACGAAAGATATGATGCGAAAGTACAATGGAAATAAAGCAATTGTTTTCAATACAATTCAAATCTATCGACACGATAGAATTGAATTTTTGAAAAATGAAATTAGAGATGCAAAAAATGAATCCTTTCATTATGGGGTTAAATTGGTTCGTGGAGCATACATGGAAAAAGAACGGGAACGTGCACAACTTAGAAACTATACATCACCTATTCAGCCAAATAAAGCTGCTTGCGACAAAGATTTTAACGAGGCGTTGGAAATAATTATTTCAGAAATAGCTTATACTGCCATTTGCGCAGGATCACATAATGAAAAAAGTGCACTAGTACTTGTGGAATTGATCGAAAAGCTTGCTATTTCAAAAAATGACAATCGTATTTATTTTGCACAACTACTTGGTATGAGCGACCATATATCGTATAATCTTTCGAATGAAGGGTTCAATGTTGCTAAATATGTTCCATATGGCCCTGTTAAAGAAGTAATCCCATATTTATTGAGGAGAGCGAATGAAAACACTTCTGTTTCTGGACAAACCAGCCGTGAGCTGGGATTAATAATCAAGGAGAAACAGCGACGAGCGTTGAGAAAATAATTAATCTCTTGCTTCTATTCAATTTATCTGAACAAATTAACATGTCCTGATAAGAAGTATTTCTTATCATTTTCTTTTACTTTGAATTCTATTTTCCAAGTATAAGTGCCATCTTGCACGTATATTCCATCGTACGTACCATCCCATCCTATTGCAGCATTATTTGTTTCAAATAGTATCTCTCCCCATCTATTAAAAATTAACATTTTGAAATTATAGGGGTCAAATCCAGAGGTAAATACTGGCTGAAAGGTATTATTTTTTAAATCTCCATCTGGAGTGAATGTATTTGGCACGAAATAAAGAAGCTGTTCCAACATATCAATGGAAGAAAATGCTGTATCAATGCAACCTAAATTAGAAATTGCAATTAACATTATAGTATATGTTGATTCAATAAATCCAAATTCATGATATGGATTTTCGTCTGTATTAAGGAAGGAATTATCCCCAAAATCCCAAATATAATCAACTGCTCCAATGGAGGTGTTTACAAAATTTACACCATAGTCATCTTCTGTCAAGTTAGCATTATCCATTGAAAAATCAGCAACAGGTGAAACTTCTATACATACTATATTACTTTCAGTATAGTTACTTATGCAACCATCGGACCCTAATGAACTCAATGTAATATCAAAACAACCATCCGTTGTAAACACATTAGTAACGGTTGAAATTCCTGAAAGTATTGTTCCATCGCTAAGTGTCCAAATACAATTTATTGAATTTGGGGTTGTATTAGTGAAATTGACAGATAATGGTGCACATCCATTCGTAATATCAGCAGAAAATGTTGGTGTAACGGGCTGGTTAACAGTAACCGTTTGAGTAACTGGTAAAGCACATTGACCTATTGAAGGCGTAAAGGTATACGTCGTCGTTGCGGTATTGCTTATTACTGGTGACCAACTTCCTGGAATACCATTTATCGAAGATGTTGGCAAAGTAAACGTTCCTCCAGAACAAATTGCTGCAACTTGCGCAAATGTTGGTGTAACGGGCTGGTTAACAGTAACCGTTTGAGTAACTGGTAAAGCACATTGACCTATTGAAGGCGTAAAGGTATACGTCGT
>CANJSS010000060.1 GCA_947476955.1 Flavobacteriales bacterium | reverse complement strand
TAAATTTGATGTAATTCTTAAAATAGTAGTGCATTTATACAAAAAATTAGCAGTAATTTATTAATTTACTAAAGTAGAACTAATTGTCAACTAATTCAAACTTATTTATCACCTTGAAATTTTCTATTAAATTTAAAAAAAAAATCGATTTAATTCTATAACACGCAACAAAAATTGATTTGTCATATTAAATGACGTGATTAATCAAATTAACGGATAATATTAATATTTCCTTGAAAAGTATATTTATTATCGTTTGCGATTGCCCCACAATTAATTGTCCAATTGTAGGCACCATCCGAAACAACCTCCCCGTTATAAGTCCCATCCCAAGTCGCTTCTGCATCATGAGATTCCCAAACTATTTCACCCCAGCGATTAAAAATATAGAGAGAAAAATCATAAATATTTATTCCTGAAATATGAATTCCCCAATTTTGATTAAACTCATCATTGTCCGGTGTAAAGGTATTGGGAGCATAAATTAAAATATCGGCTAGAACATTTACGATTAAAGTAATAGAGTCTTCACAGCCAAATTCATTTTCAACTGTTAAAGTAACTGGATAAAAAGCAGGCTCACCATCTGGGTACGTGACATCAACATTTATATCATTGGATTGCAATGGATTACCATTGGTTATCTGCCAATTATATGCCACAGCATCTGATGAACTTTGGTTTAATAATTCAACTTGTGCATTAAACATAGACACATTATTCGGTGAAATCGCGAAATTCGCTTCAGGATAGTCATGGGCTTGAATCCAGTTCGTATATATTGTTTGGGATTGACAACCATAAATTGATGTAATATTTGCAGTTACGGTATATAAACCCGGCTGCTGATAAACGTGACTAAACACCATATTTCCTGGATTTGTTTGACTTATTCCATCCCCAAAATTCAGCGTAGTTGTAGCAATATCAGGAGAATTTGTAGTGTTTTCAAAATTTATTGACACTGGAAAACAACCTTCAAATATATCCGGTAATATTGCTGGAACGATTGCGGGAGGAGTTGTAACAACCATACAGTCATTATCTGTTGGGGAGCCACAAGCTTCGGATAAAGTAACACAGTAATTATTTGTCAGTAAATTTGGATTAACGGCAAGTGTTTGACCTTGTCCAATTGAATTCCCATTTAAAGTCCAAGAATAGATGTAAACTCCATTTCCACCAGTTCCAACTGCAGATAAATTAACAAGTGCACCAGAACAAACTATCGTGTCCTGGGTAATAGAGGTAATTTGGAGTGGTTGCGGCTGGGTGACAGTGAAAGATTGAATATCTGAACAACCATCCAAAGAGAAAACTTCTAATGAATACGTTCCCGGTGCGAAGTTACTTAGTGTGAAAGGAACTGAAGTGGCAACTTGGGGAGCTCCGTCTAACGAATAAGTTGCGATATTAACACCATTCACTAAAATTGATCCATTTGTAAATGAATTACAATTCACATTCGTAACAGCTATAGAAGTAATTTCTGTTAATAATTCATTTACCGTTACAATTGCTTCGTCAAAACATCCTAAAAGCTCAACCTGATATGTATAATCACCTGGGGGACTAACAGCTGGATCATATGGCATAAGAATTGGATTTCCATTCAAATCTAACCATATTCCATTTGTTGCAGGGGTTCCTGATATATTCAAGAATAAATCTACTGGACCACTTTGTGAGCATAAATCAATGGATCCATCTATCCCAGCATCTGGATTTGAAGACAGTGAAATAGCAATTGCATCCGAAACAGTGCATTCTGGCGCTCCAATTGGATAAACCGATAATGTAAGCACGGTTGGATTCGTTAAAGAAAATAAAGGATCTAAAATTGCTGCATCCGTTAAGCCTGCAATTGGTGTCCAGCTATACACAAAATCTCCAGCGCAATTTGCCACAATCGTATTTGTTGTAGGAGCAAATAAATTTGGCCCTTGCGATAAAACAGTTGTTCCATTTTCATCGACTAGAGAAAATTGACATTCTCCAATCCAACTGCCATTAGCATTAAAAGTTAATGTTGCATTGGATCCTGAAGGAATTGTTATCGGGTAAACTATTGCAGTTCCAAAAGCCAGCGTATAAGATGTAGATACACCATTGACTAAAACGGTTAAAGTGTTTCCATTCCAGCCATCTCCAAAAGTATCGTTTATCAATAAATCATAAGAGCAATCAGAAACTGCTCCTGCCCCATTCAATGTTCCGTTCAATTGAATTGTATTTCCGCCACACAATGTCGTGTCGTTTCCTGCAAAAACAATTGGATTAGGATTAACGGTAATATTAACAGACGTATCATTTACACATCCGAAATCGTCCACAACAGTATAAATATAATTGTATGTTCCGGCTATTGTTGGCGCAATTGTAATGACATCTGCATTTGTTGAGAGCGCTGTCATATAAGGCGCTGGTTGATTCCAATACGAAGAATCCGCTGCTAAACCAATCTGAGGCTCAAAAACCGTAACTGGTGGATAGAAAGAAGGAGACAAATTCAATGCAAAAGAAAATAAAGTTCCATCATCTGCGGCCCAATTGTCTATAACTGAAAGTGTCCAAACGCCATTTGCTGGACAGCCAATAAGATTGGTTAAAGGTTGTATTGGTTCGTAATCTCCAGCTGGAATAGTTCCGACTCCACCATTTGCTGTTACCCACTCTACCCATGTTGTTGTTGCTGTTGGTGTAAAACAATATGTAAATGGCACTCCCATCGTTGCTGGATCGCTACAATCGACATTGTCAGCTTGCACAGGAATTCCAATTTGCGTTCCTCCGCCTCCTTGTTGGTGTAAAATAACATTTTGGCCATTAGGACATTCTAGAATCACAACAATGTCGCCCATAAAGGAATGTTCTAATTCAAAACAAACACTTTCAATTTGAGAAATATTTGTGATACTCGTTCCAGCGGTGAAACCCGTTTGAAGTAAATCAACATTTTGAGAAACACCGAGTAGGGTATCCGGAAGACAACCATCGTTTATAGTTTGAGATCCAGGAAATCCATCCCACAAAACCTCATAGGATTCAGGATTTGAAGTGAACGTAACATTCTGACCTATACAAATTGTTGTATCAGCGGGAAACCCACTAAAATCTGGAATTGGGGCCACCATTACAACTAAATCTGTTAAATTATTATTTGTACAATCGTTGTCATCTGTTACAAAAAGTTGCACACGATACAAGCCTGGAATGGAATAACTGTGGGATACATTTTGCCCAATTGAGGTTGAACCATCCATAAAGTCCCAAGAGTATTCCACCAATGAAAATCCCATTTGAGCAAATGAATTCATATTTGAAAAATCTACCACTTCATTTAAGCAGACGCGAATACTATCCGTAGTGATTCCATTTATAATCTGCGCGCCTGCAATAGGGTCGTTACAAGGGGTTTCACATGCAACACTTGCAGAAAACATCCCTGTTCCAATTGAATTTGAAGTAAAAGTAAAGGTTAAACATCCAGAAGCATTTAAAGCTGTAGACTGAATAACAACACCTTGTAATTGATTTCCAGAATATGTTCCCAAAGTATTTGCGGCAGTTGAATTACCGTCATATACGAACATATAATCCAAATTTGAAGCGTTTGGACTTGGATTATCATCCGTTGTGCTCAACGAAAATAAATTGAATGTAACTGAAATTATTTCGCCTGGAGTATCGGGGCAAACGGTAATTGTAGAAGTTTCTCCATTTGAATATCCGGTTCCACCTTGGCCACCGGAATCAATTATAAATCCAAAACAAGTTGAAATTGTAGTCCCACTTATTGCAGGTGAGAATGTTATTGGTGTCTGACTTTTTGCGCTGAAACAGAGCAAAATCGACAAGCTTGCAATTATTCGATATAAATTCATTTTTAAAGTCTAATAGAATGAAAAAAATTTAAAGTGAAGACTTAAATAGAAATCAGGTTTAAAAGTATAAATTTTAGACGTAGGAAAAGTAATTAAGTTGCTTAACTCGAAACGCAAAGAACAAAATTTTGCTTTCATAGGTAAATATTTATATGAGTACTATGTCAAAAATACAAACTAATGTATCCAATCGATACCTTTAATAAGTAATTTTTGTGTTGCGCCTTCTTCTGAGTTCAAATCAGGTAAATAATTATATGTCCAAGAAGCATTTGCTGGTAAACTCATTAAAATAGACTCTGTTCTACCACCAGATAATAGACCGAATTTCGTCCCTCGATCATTTACGAGATTAAACTCAACATACCTTCCGCGACGCAAGTTTCTCCATTGAATCTGGTGTTCAGTTGTTTCAATATCTTTACCGCATAGAACCTGATAGGCATATATTTTATAAAAAAGATCACCTAAATCGATACAGAAATTAAAAATATTTGACTTGGAGATTCCACTATCTTCATTCAAATGATCGAAGAAAATTCCACCAATTCCTCTTGTTTCTTTTCGATGCGGAATAAAGAAGTAATCATCCGCCCATAGTTTGAATTTCGTATAAAAATCTGGATGGTAAGCATCACAGACTTTTTGTAATTCTTTATGGAATTCTTGCGCTTGTTCAGGCTTTATATAATGAGGTGTTAGATCTATTCCTCCACCAAACCAAAATTCGCCTGTATTTAGTTCGAAATACCGCACATTCATGTGAATAATTGGAATATGTGGACTTTGAGGATGCAAAACAATCGAAACGCCGGTTGCAAAAAATTCATTTCCTTTCAATCCTAATTGAGTTCTCATGACATCACTCACTTCACCGAATACTTTAGAAAAAGCTACACCTCCTTTTTCAATTATCTTGCCATTTTGAATAATTCTGGTTCTTCCTCCACCGCCTTCTTCCCTATCCCATGCGTCATCTAGGAAATGGCCATTTCCATCAATTTTTTCTAATTCAGCGCAAATTCTATCTTGTAACAATTGAAATTCCGAACTTATATCCTCTTTATTCATTTGATCAAATTTTATTTTTGAACCTGAATAAATTCAAAATCCTCCTGCTCCAGAATAAAGTAATTGGAATTTTCGAAGCCATTTTCAACTCCTTTTTGTTTCATTGAAAAATTGTTCATTACCCCTTCATTATTTTTTTTCTTTAAAAGTAAATCTGAGCAAAAAAAGAAAAAAACATCAAAACCTTGAACTGCCATTTTTGTCATATCGGAATTATACATTGAACGGTATTTTCTATGCAGACTTTCAGTTAAAGGATATTTGTAATTTAAATCATTTGGACTAGCAAAATGAAAGTTGAACTTATTTTTATAAAAAGGCTTGATATCGTCAAAATTGACCCATTCTTTCGTGCCATATATTGCAATCCTTTCCGAGTCAAATTTTTGTGCAGCATTATTTAGACTATTCATAAACTTCAATGCCAAGGTTTTTTCATTAGTTGGAAAAACAAGAATTACTTTATTTCCTTTTTTCATAAAAGAAGCGTAATTTTCTAAAGTTGCTTCAATTAATTTAGGACGATTACCAATAACTGGGCTCATTAAAAAAGTTGATCTAAAACTTTCATACATCACAGCATCTTTTTCATTGCTCGATTTGATAACAATAATCTGATCTTGGGGATTGTTTTTAAGTGTGAACTCTGCTAATCCTTTTGCTAAAGTTGCATCAGAAGGAATTGCATTGTAAACAAATGGATTGCTTTTTAGTATACTAGAATTTGCAACTGCAGGACAAACTAGCCGAACTTTATTTAATTTGCACCAATTTGCAACTATGTCCATGTTTTCAGGGAAAAATGGTCCAAACAAAATATCCATCTGCTTAAACTCAGGCTTTGCCAAAATGTTTTTAACGGTAATTGTATCATTTCTTGCGTCGTACACAAATACTTTTGCAACCAATCCGATTTTTTCTAATGAATCTATTGCTAATTTAGCACCCATATAAAATTCAGTTGCCAAATTGGATATCAAGTTGGTACTTCCTTCGCCTTTATCTATATAAAATGGCAAAAGCAATGCGATATTATACGAATTCTTTGCTGGAAAAAGTAGCGTTGAATCTACTTTTTGTTTTTCGACTTTCTCCACTTGTCGAATTTTAACTAATTCAATTCTCTCCTTTTTTATTGGAATTTTAATCGAATCGCCTGGTTTTATTTTGGTGCTTTTTAACCCATTCAATTTTTGTAAATCTGAAACAGGAACCATGAACCTTTTCGAAATACTATACAACGTTTCGTGATCTAAAACTTCATGAACTATAACAGTATCCGAAAAAGAAAGGTTTGTTTGCGTTGTTTTGTTTGATGCCGGCAGAATAGCACCTTCTGAATCAGAAGTATTGTTCATTTCCATTAATAGTGCGGATTCAACACCCGGAATTTTAAGCTTCTGTCCAACTTGAATGCCATACTCTGCCTCTGGATTGATTAAGATAATTTGCTCAACCGTTGTGCCATATTTTTTAGAAATACCAAAAAGTGTCTCCTTATCTGCTACTTCATGCAAAATTGTTTGAACTGGAACTGGAATCACTATTTTTTGTCCCTCATTCAATCCATTTTTAATTTCTGGATTTGCTTTTACAATATCTTCTACGGAAGCACCATAAACTTTATGAATTCCCCATAAAGTATTGCCAGATTGAACGATATGAACGTAATACTTTTTTCCATCAATCAGTTCAATTGTCGCACTTTCTGGTTGAGCAAAACTATGCACAGCAATCGCAGTAAATAGCAAAAAAATCAAATTCTTCATAGTTTCCTCTCTTTTTTACTTTAATTTAATATCAAACTCATTTGCAAATTTTACTGCTTCAAAAAACACATCTACTCCCACTCAATTGTAGCTGGTGGTTTGGAACTAATATCGTAAGTAACACGGTTGATTCCTTTTACTTGATTTATTATTTTATTGGAAATTTTCGCTAAAAACTCGTATGGTAAATGACACCAATCTGCTGTCATTCCGTCTGTTGAAGAAACTGCTCTCAGCGCAACAGCATTCTCATATGTTCGTTCATCTCCCATAACTCCAACAGATTGTACGGGTAAGAATATTGCCCCTGCCTGCCAAACATCATCGTATAAACCATCTTCTTTTAAACCATTGATGAAAATGGCGTCTACTTCTTGAATAATTCTTATTTTTTCTGGAGTAACTTCTCCCAAAATTCGAATTCCCAATCCAGGACCAGGAAATGGGTGTCTTCCAAGGATTGCATCGTCAATTTTCAATGTCTTTCCAATTCTACGAACCTCATCTTTAAATAATAAACGCAAAGGTTCAACAACCGATAGCTTCATAAAATCTGGCAATCCGCCAACATTGTGGTGGGACTTTATCGTTTGTGAAGGGCCTCCATTTACGGAAACGGATTCAATAACATCTGGATAAATAGTTCCTTGTCCAAGCCATTTTGCATTTTCTACTAATTTTGATTCAGCATCAAAAACATCTATAAATACTTTTCCAATTGCTTTACGCTTCAATTCAGGATCGCTTATTCCAGCTAACTCCTTATAAAATTTGTCAGCTGCATTAACTCCTTTGACATTCAAACCCATGTGTTGGTAGGAATCCAAAACTTGCTGAAATTCATTCTTTCGCAATAAACCATTATCAACAAAAATGCAATGAAGATTTGCACCAATTGCTTTGTGTAATAAAACCGCTGCTACGGAAGAATCAACTCCTCCAGACAAACCAAGTATTACCTTATCCTCGCCAATTTGAGTTCTCAACTTAGAAATAGACTCTTCAACGAAGGAATCTGGAGTCCAATCTTGTGAACAAGCACATACGTCTACCAGAAAATTCCGCAATAATATTGCACCTTCCAAGGAATGGTAAACTTCGGGATGAAATTGAATACCAAACGTATTCTCATTTGCAATTTGAAATCCAGCAATCGCGACATCCGTTGTACTTGCGATTATTTTATAATTCTGTGGGACTTTTTTTATAGTATCTCCATGTGACATCCAAACTTGCGAGCCATCCGACATCCCGCGCATTAAAACATTCGCATGATCGATAAACGACAAATGTGCCCGACCATATTCTCGTATTGTTGAGGGTAAAACTTCACCACCAAATTTATTTGCTAAATATTGTGCGCCAAAACAAACGCCCAAAAGTGGAACTTTTGCTTTAATCTTTTCCAAATCCGGTTTTGGAGATGCTTCGTCTCTTACTGAAAATGGACTCCCTGAAAGAATTACACCTTTTATGTTTGCCGTAATTTCAGGACATTTATCCCAAGGATGGATTTCACAATAAACATTCATCTCCCTCACTCTTCTAGCAATCAGCTGCGTATATTGCGAACCGAAATCAAGTATTAATATCATTTCATGCATGGCGCAAATATAACATGAAATTTACTATTTTAAATACCCATTTTGAAGTGTTAATAAACATCAAATGTTAACAAACTAAGAGACAATTTGTCATATACCATCGAATTGGAATGGTTTATGAAATAGCGGTTGAAAATTTTAGTCATTTTTATCTTTCAGGCTTTTAATATTTCATTAAATTTGAATCGGATAAAAAAGCAAAACAGAACGAATTAAAAACAGATGATATCAGATTTACTAAAAAAGTTTTTTGGAGATAAAACCGCAAAAGACCGCAAGCAATACCAACCAATCATAGACGAAGCAAATGCTTTTTTTATATCCTTCAAAGAATTAAGCGACAATGATTTACGCTTAAAAACAGTTCAATTTCAGAATACTGTTAAAGAAGGAATTCAACTTTTGGAAGATGAGTTAAACGAATTAAATGCTTTGGCAATAGACCCTAAAACTGCAATGCATGAAAAGGAAGACCTTTTTGAACGCATCGACAAGTTATCCAAAGTTATTGATGAAAAAATCGAAGAAGTTTTAGAAAATATTCTACCGGAAGCATTCGCTGTGGTAAAAGAAACTGCGAGAAGATGGTCAGAAAACGGCAAATTAACTGTTACAGCCCAGCAATTTGACAAAGATCTAGCGAAACAAAAGGATGGTATTACATTAGAAGGAGAAACGGCAATTTGGCACAATAAATGGTCTGCAGCAGGCGCCGAAGTGATTTGGAACATGGTTCACTACGATGTGCAATTAATGGGTGGAGGTGTTTTACACAAAGGAAATATTGCAGAAATGCAAACGGGTGAAGGTAAAACCCTTGTAGCAACTTTGCCTGTTTATCTTAATGCACTTTCAGGAAAAGGGGTTCATGTCGTAACGGTTAATGATTACCTTGCAAAGCGCGACTCTGAATGGATGGGACCATTGTACCAATTTCATGGTTTGAAAGTAGATTGTATTGATAAACACAAACCAAATTCACCGGAAAGACGAAAAGCCTATCTTGCAGATATCACATTTGGAACGAATAATGAATTTGGTTTTGATTACTTACGTGACAACATGGCAGGAGGAATTGATGAATTGGTGCAGCAAAAACACCATTTTGCAATTGTGGATGAAGTCGATTCTGTTTTAATAGATGATGCGCGAACACCTTTAATTATTTCGGGTCCAACACCTCGAGGAGATGAGCATGAATTTTACCAACTTAAACCACGGGTTGAATCAATTGTTGCAGCTCAGAAAAATTACGTAAACCAATGTCTTGCCGATTCTAAAAAACTATTGACGGTAATTAATAACCCAACAGAAAACAGCAAAGAATCAAAACAAATGTTGGAAGATGGCGGAATTGCATTGCTTCGCGCATACAGAGGATTACCAAAAAATAAGGCTTTAATTAAATTTCTTTCTGAACCAGGAATTAAAGCCCATTTGCAGAAAACGGAGAACTTCTACATGCAGGACCAAAGCAAGCAAATGAAGAAAATTGATGTGGAGTTGTTTTTTGTAATCGATGAAAAAAACAATACAATAGAACTTACCAACAAAGGAATAGATCTTATTTCTGGTTCAGATGACCGTGACTTTTTTATCATGCCAGACATCGGGCTTGAAATTGCAAAATTGCAAAAGGAAAATTTGGAAAAGGATAAATTCCTTGAACAAAAAGATATACTTGTCCGCGATTATAGCATTAAATCAGAACGTATACACTCCATTAATCAATTACTGAAAGCCTACACGCTTTTTGAGAAAGAAGTGGAATACGTTATCTTGGATAGTAAAGTTAAAATTGTCGACGAACAAACAGGTCGTATAATGGAAGGTCGACGATATTCCGACGGCTTACACCAAGCAATTGAGGCAAAAGAAAATGTACAAGTTGAAGCTGCAACGCAAACGTATGCAACAATTACATTACAAAACTACTTCCGAATGTACCATAAATTGTGTGGTATGACTGGAACTGCGGAAACGGAAGCAAAAGAATTCTGGGATATTTACAAATTAGATGTTGTTGCTATTCCAACCAATCGAAATGTGGTTAGAAAAGATCAAAATGACCTAGTTTTCAAAACTGCACGTGAAAAATATTCAGCCGTTATTGAGGAAACTGCAAAATTAGTAGAAGCTGGAAGGCCAGTTTTAGTTGGGACAACAACAGTTGAAATTTCTGAATTATTAAGCAGAATGCTCAAAATGAAAGGCGTAAACCACCAGGTTTTAAATGCGAAATATCACCAGCGAGAAGCAGAAATTGTTGCAGAAGCAGGAAAAGCGGGAGCGGTAACTATCGCTACAAATATGGCTGGTCGTGGAACGGATATTAAACTTGGAGCGGGCGTTAAAGAAGCTGGCGGATTAGCAATAATTGGAACAGAACGACATGATTCCAGAAGAGTTGACCGACAGTTGAGAGGTCGTTCAGGACGACAAGGAGATCCAGGTTCAACAATATTCTTCGTTTCATTGGAAGACGATTTAATGCGAAAATTCGGTTCTGAACGAATTGCAAAACTAATGGACAGAATGGGACTAAAAGAAGGTGAAGTAATTACGCATAGCATGGTCTCCAAATCAATTGAAAGAGCGCAGAAAAAAGTCGAAGAAAACAATTTTGGAACACGAAAACGATTATTGGAATACGATGATGTAATGAATGCGCAACGAAAAGCTATCTACAAGAAACGGAAAAATGCTTTGTATGGCGATCGTTTGGGTGTCGATATTGATAATATGTTCTATGATTTATGCGAAGCAACTGTGATGTCGCATACAAAAGATGATTTCGAAGCTTTTGAAATGGATCTATTACGTGTCATTGGAACAGATTCTCCAGTAGATGAAGCAGAATATAAAATAATTGATCGAACTGTTTTAGTAGAAAAGGTTTACCATTATATGTGTGACCAGTATACAAGAAAAAACGAGAAAATTTCTTCGAAAGCCTTCCCTCAGATAAAACACGTGCAGGAAACAATGGGTGGGAAATATAAAAATATCGTATTCCCAATGACGGATGGCAAGCGTGAAGTTCAAATTGTTATTGATCTGGAACTAGCATATAAATCAAAAGGAGAAGAAATTAAAACATCCGTAGAGAAAAATATCATACTCGGAATGATAGACAATGAGTGGAAAGAACATTTACGCGAAATGGATGATTTACGCTCAGCTGTTAACAATGCACAATATGAGCAGAAGGATCCTTTATTAGTCTATAAATTAGAATCTTTCGAATTATTTAAATCAATGTTAAGACGCTTAAACGCAGAATCGATTGAACTTTTGATGAAGTTGGATATTCCAGTTGAGCAAGAAGTAACAAGCACGAACAAGGAAATTACGCATCAGAATAATTACGATAAAGCGCAAATCAATAGCGCGCCAAGTTCTACAACTACTTCCAGTGCTCCTCCCCGCTTTCAAGGAAGCGAAGGATACGATCAAGCCATACAAAATTCTATGACTCAAGTGGAAAAACAACAGCCAATTATTGTTGAACCAAAAACTGGTCGCAACGATCCTTGTCCATGCGGAAGTGGTAAAAAGTTTAAACAATGTCACGGTAAATAAATTAAGTGTTTTCCATAATGAAGGGAATAAAATCTATGTCCATAATTGGGACGGGAAATGTAGCTTTTCATCTTGGAAATAGCTTTATCGAAAGCGGCATTCCTATCGTTTCCGTTTTTGGCAGAAATACTTCAAAAACGCAAGAATTAGCGGACTTATGGAAATGTAATGTCGCTGCATCTATTTCTGAACTCGACAGTGATTTTGTGCTAGTTTGCGTTACAGACTCTTCTATTGAAGAAGTAATCGCTCAATTACCAATTAGGTGCAAAGTTGCCTTCACTTCAGGTTCAATAGATTTAGTTTCCTTTTCCGAAAGAAAAAATACTGGCGTCTTTTACCCATTGCAAACATTTAGCAAAGAGAAAAATGTAAATATCTTTGAAGTTCCGATACTAATTGAAGCAGATTCGAGTGATTTTGCGCACGAATTGTTTGACCTTGCACTCGCTCTAAGCAGCACTGTTCATTTTGCAAGTTCAGTGGAACGCAAAAAATACCATTTGGCAGCAGTTTGGGCAAATAATTTCACCAATCACCTTGTTTATTCTGCAAAAAAATATTTGGATAACGAAAATTTAAACTGGCAACTGCTTATGCCGCTGCTTAAGGAAACGTTGGATAAACTCAATTATTTAAATCCATACGACGCGCAGACAGGTCCAGCAAGAAGAAAAGATTTACATACAATCGATTCGCAAGAAAAAATGCAAGAAGGAATGCAAAAGGAACTTTATTCTCTTTTAACAAAAAGTATACTTGAAACCTATTCGAAACATGATTAGTTATAAAGAAAGATTAAATCATATTACCACGTTTTTATTTGATGTTGATGGCGTTTTGACCAATGGCGAAATACTGCTTTTTAAGGATGAGATTGTTAGAAAATTAAATTCTAGAGATAGTTATGCAATGCAATATGCCATAAAAATGGGTTTTAAAATTATGATTGTAACTGGAGGAAACTCAGAAGAAGTGAAAACTTGCTTACTTTCTTTGGGTGTAAATGAGGTCCATTTGTCAAGTTCAAACAAGTTGACTGTTTACACGAATATCAAACAGCAACATGGATTGAGGGATGAAGAAATTTTGTATATGGGCGATGACATTCCAGATTACCAAGTTATGTTAAAAGCTGGAGTTGCTGCTTGTCCTCAAAATGCAGCTGTAGAAATAAAGCATATTAGTCATTACCAATCCCCCTTTAATGGCGGAGAATATTGCGTTCGAGATGTAATTGAACAAACGTTAAGGGTTCAGAAAAAATGGTTTACAGAGACTGCTTTTATTTGGTAATGCGGTAAAATTGACTAGAAGAAAAAAACAATTATGCTTCAAATTTTCTTCCATTTTTGAAAACGATGAAACTCCTATTAAACAATTTTACTAAGACTAGATTCCCATAGATTTCGTATTCTGCATTTTGCTGCAGCGTTATTTCTTGTACCTTACCATCCATAAGCGCGCTCACTCCTCCCATCATATTACGAAATGCAAAAACATTATTCTTTAGCAAATAATCTTTCGGTGTAAAATTCGATGTTTGAATTTTTTTGCCATTTTGGAAAGCATACATGAAAGAATTTTCTCCCCAAATAACTAAATCATCCTTCACATCCCAAAAATTCGCAGAAAAATTTGACAACTGGACACTTTCCCCATTTTTGTATAGCATCAGATTACTGTTTAAGTCTTCGTATACAATAAATCCTCTTCCAGCTTTATATTTTTTCATATAAAACTGCTCAACATTTAGAAATTCTCCATTTTCAAAAATGGCAAAAGTTCGGGTTGTAGGGTCATTAAAGCAAACAATATCACATCCTGTTTGGAATTCAATAGCCCCACTCCAAATACCAAGATCATAAATTTTTCCGCGCCAAAATACCTTATAAAAATTACCATTATCTTTAAAAACAACAACATTATCACCAATTGATTCCGGCATATATAATTCCCCAGTCAACGTATACAGTGTAAATATCTCCTTATTATAATAAACATTTACCGTATTAAAACGTGTGTCTTCGTATACAATCAGGCTATCTTTCACTTCGTAATTTCTTCCGAAATAAGTCAGTGTTCTCAATTTTCCTTCATCCCACATATTTAGAGTAGATCCAATGTTATACCCTAATAAATGATCGGATATCTTATATTGAATATTCATATTGGAGATGTCTTTTCGCTCCTTTCCATCGTACACGCGCAAATTTCCGCGCGTATCAATATAGGCGATTAGATCATCTCCAGCTTTGAATTCCTTTATTGGTTGAAATTCAAGTTGTCGGAAATTATCATTTTCAAATGTCCGGAAGTAATTATTGAAATCCACAAATGGTACAACTTTTTGTCCAGAAGAAACCTGTGCCAATAGAATTAAAAGAAAGAATAGTATTTTTTTCATTAAACCAAATATAACAAAATTTAAGCCAAGAACAAGGTTACGATTGAGGAGTAATAATTTCAGTAGATTTCTATATAAATCACCATTCGTGGAATCGTATCTACCTTATATGCTAAATTATATACCATACATCCATTAATTAAGGAAATTTTAATAAATAATACTTAATTTAGGGGAGATATTAATTTTTACTATTCATGAAAAAAATAATCGCAACTGGGTTATTGGCATTCATAGCCTATTCCTCTCAAGCACAAAAAAAAATCGAGTACATTGAATACGATCTTCCGAACGGAATGCATGTTATTCTCCACGAAGAACATGCCACTCCAATCGTTGCTGTATCTATCCTTTATCACGTAGGATCTAAAAATGAGAATCCGGAACGCACTGGTTTTGCCCATTTCTTTGAACATTTGTTATTTGAAGGATCTACCAATATTGGTCGAGGCAAATATAGCGAGTTGGTTGAAAAAAATGGCGGAACATTGAATGCGAATACCTCCAACGATCGCACCTACTATTATGAAATTCTTCCTTCTAATCAGTTGGAATTAGGAATTTGGCTAGAAAGTGAGCGTTTACTTCATGCAAAAGTGGATAACACGGGAATTGAAACCCAACGAAGTGTTGTGAAAGAGGAAAAGCGACAGAGAGTGGACAACCAACCTTATGCATCCTTTATCACAGAAATGTTTAAAAGAATGTTTACTGAACATCCATACAATTGGGTTCCAATTGGAAGCATGGAACATTTGGATGCGGCGCAAGAAGAGGATTATTTGAATTTTTACAAAACATTCTATGTTCCTGCAAATGCAACCTTATCTATTGCTGGAGATATTAATATAGAGCAAACAAAAAAATGGATTAATACCTATTTCGCATCAATTCCAAAGGGTCAGGCAATAAATTTATTGCGCGATTATGAGAATTTAAGCGATGAGAACTTTGAAAAAACATATAAAATTGCAAAGTCTAAATTTGATGCGAAAGATTTTATGAATTCAAAAAATCCTGAGGCAAAAAAAATAATTGCAACTTATTCAACTAAACCAATTGACATTCCGCGTCCCGCAAAAGATACACAAAAACTTACAGCAGTTACAAAAGATATTGTATACGACAACATTGAACTTCCAGCGCTATTTATGGGATATAAATTCCCAGCACAAAGGCATCCAGATGTTTATGCGCTAGAAATGATGAACGAAGTATTGTCTGGTGGGAGTAGTTCTAGGATCAATAAAACTGTGGTAGAGAAAAAAGAAATGGCAACTTTCGCTTTTTCTTTCAACTATGGACTGGAAGATTCCGGACTTGGTATTTTTGCAGCGATAGCAGCCAAAGGAATTAGTTTAGATAGCATTCAAAAAGAGTTTGATGCTCAAATAGATTTAATCAAAACAAATTTGATTTCGCAGGAAGAATTTGAGAAAGTCCAAAACAAGTTTGAGAATAATTTGGTTTCTTCTAATTCCTCTATCGCTGGAATTGCGGAAAACTTAGCAGATGACCACGTCTATTATGGATCTGCAAACCGAGTAAATACTCAATTGGAAAATTATATGAAAGTTACACGTGAAGATATTATGCGGGTTGCTAATACCTATTTCACACAGGATGCACGCAT
>CANJSS010000059.1 GCA_947476955.1 Flavobacteriales bacterium | reverse complement strand
TACCTATACACATTCTGGAACAGCGTGGAACGCAACAGCAACCGATAATTGTACCGTAGCTTCGATTGCTTATGTGCTTTCTGGCGCAACAACCGGAACGGGAACAAGTCTTAATAACCAGGTTTTCAACCTTGGAACAACACTCGTAACGTGGACCGTAACCGACGGTTCTGGAAACGATGTGAGTTGCACCTTCAACGTGGTAGTTTCCGATAGCCAAGATCCGATTATATCCAATTGTCCAACTACAATTTCTATAGGATCCCAAACTAGTAATTGCGGAGCAATCGTTTCATGGGATATTCCATCCTTTACGGATAATTGTGGCGCGACAATGACAAGTTCGCACAATCCGGGCAGCTATTTCGCTGTTGGAACGCACGAAATAACCTATACCGTTACGGATGGCTCAGGCAATAGCAGTTTTTGTACATTTCTAGTAAATGTAATAGACGATGATGCTCCACTAGTAACTTGTGCTGAATCGATTGCTTCCTGCGATTCAATGATTAGCTATTCCATGCCGATTGCAACTGATAATTGCGGAATCAGCACGTTGACGCAAATTGCAGGTTTACCGAGTAGCTCAATATTTCCTGTAGGAACTACGGTCAATACATTTTTAGCAACGGATATTCATGGGAATTCCACTACCTGCTCGAGTGAAGTTATTGTTTTCCCTAAACCGGAATTGGCTATCATTGCTCTAGATGTTTCTTGTAATAGCCTAGAAGATGGACTTATTGATTTAACCGTTTTCAATGGTGAAGCTCCTTTTGAATTCAGTTGGAACAATGGAGAAACAACAGAAGATCTAATCAACATTTTTCCTGGTGAATATTCTGTGCTTGTAACGGATAACCACAATTGTTCGGCATCCACTTCAGCGGTTATTTCGGAGCCGGCTATTCTCGAAATTAGTTCAAGTGAGGAATCGGTGAGTTGTTACAATGGAACAAATGGAGCTATTGACATTGAAATTACGGGTGGATCTTTGCCATATACCTATATATGGAGCAATGATGAAACTACGCAGGATTTGGATAGTCTTGTAGCAGGAATTTATATTGTTACAGCAATTGATGGTCACGGCTGCATAAGACTATTTGAAACAGAAATCACTGAGCCAGATTCTCTTATCATTGAAGCACTAGTTGTTAATGCAATTTGTACAGCAGCCAATGGTTCCATTCAAACACAAATCACAGGAGGAACAGCACCATTTGGATTTGTCTGGTCAAATGGAAGTGTATCTGGGGACTTAACCAATGTTCAAGCCGGAAGTTATTCCCTTTTTGTAACAGATAGTTTGAATTGTGTAGCGCAATATACAGGTAGAATTGTAGCGAATTTTAACTTGGAAGCACGCTTGATTCACAAGGATAATCTTTGTTTTGGTGATACTAGTGGCCAGGCGCTGATTTCAATAATTAATGGAAATGCTCCATATACATTTGAATGGTCCAATGGCGGATCAACGCAACAATTGGATAATTTGACAGCAGGAAGTTATTCCGTAATGATAACAGATGTTTTTGGTTGTGAATTGGAACTGAACACTGAGCTACTTCAACCGGATTCCTTGATTATTGAATTATTCCCATCAACGTATACCGGAGGATTCAACGTCAGCACATACAATGGTTTTGATGGATATATCAACTCGACTGTATACGGAGGTGAACCAGAATATCTTTATTCTTGGTCGAATGGTTCAACAAACCAAAATCTCAGCGGTCTGACTGCAAATACCTATACATTAATGGTAACGGATCAGAATGGCTGTCTTGCTTATGCTTCTATAAATATAACACAACCTGACATTCTTGAAATGCCAAATGGTTATTCTCCAAATGGAGACGGTGACAACGATGGATTTGTTGTCCATGGAATTGAAGCTTATCCAAACAATGAGTTGGTAATTTACAACCGCTGGGGTAATATAGTTTATTCGACAACCAATTATGCAAATGAATGGGACGGCAACAATAAAAGCGGTGAATCCTTGCCAGACGCAACATATTTCGCCATACTCAGAATATTTGGTGAAAAAGAAATGGTGCTCAAAGGATATGTTGATTTACGCAGATAAAAAAATCAAAAACTTAATTTTTAAAGTATGAAAAAGTTACTTAAACTATTCGCAATTTGCATGTTTAGCGCTGCAAGTGTGCATGCACAGCAAGACCCGATGGTCAGTCAATATATGTTCAATGGATTGTACCTAAATCCAGCATACGCCGGTTCCCACGATTATTGGTCATCTACACTCACCTTTCGAAACCAATGGGTTGGATTGGAAGGAGCGCCTGAAACTGCAATTGCCGCAGTTGACGGACCTATTTCAGTAAAAAATATGGGTTTAGGTTTAATATTGTTACACGATAAAATTGGAGTTACCCGCCAAAATACAGCAATTTTAAACTATGCCTATCAATTAAAGTTGAATAAAAATTCAAAACTAGCCTTCGGAATAAATGCGGGTTTTTCTCAATTCAATGCAAGACTTACCGATTTGACCGTTTGGGATCAGGATCAGGTTTTTGATAGCGATATTACAAGTAAGGTCATTCCCAGACTTGGAGTTGGAGCCTATTATTTCGGGAAGAAACACTATGTAGGTATTTCTATACCAACACTGTTCGCCTACCAGAAAGATTTGAATTTCAATTTTGATTTGAGCAGAGCTTCCTTCTTGCGGCGACACTATTTATTGACTGCCGGATATGTGTTTGATGTGGCAAAAAACTTGAAATTAAAACCATCCGTATTATTTAAATATGTCGAAAATACGCCATTGGAGGTTGACTTTAATTTGAGTGCTGTATACCAAAATAAATTTTGGTTAGGCACCTCTTTTAGAACTTATGATGCCGTTGCGGTCATATTGGAATACCAGACAAACTCCTTTTTTAGAGTTGGATATTCTTACGATATAACTGTTTCAAAATTGCGGAAATATTCCAATGGCTCCCATGAAATTATGATAGGAATTGATTTTGGGAAAGAATTGGTTAAAGTAAAATCACCACGTTATTTTTAAATTACAATAAGATGAAAAATGCAGTACTTCAAACATTGCTAATCTCAGGACTTTTAATTGGAATGGGATCTTGCACAAATTACCAAACGCGAAAAGGAAATACTTGTTATGATAACATATCCTATTCCTCCGCAATTAAGCACTATGAAAAGTCCTTTCGAAAAAATAATGATTCGGAAGTTGCACTTAGGCTGGCCAATTCGTATTATAAAATAAATATTTTGGACTCAGCTGAATCTCTTTATGCGCAGGCTGAAAATGCTGGTAATCGTTCACCTGAACTTTTTCTAGAATATGGCGAAGTATTGATGCAGAATGGAAAACATTCCGAGGCAGCAAAAAAATTGCAAACATATATTGGGATGAATCCTACAGATGCAAGAGCAAAAATGCATCTTGCTTCCTGCTTTTCGATTTCTGAGCGCTATCGAGATACTACCCTTTTTATTTTAAAACCAATAAAAGAGGATAAATTTGAGAATACATTTAGCATAATTCCATATAAAGACGGTGCTGTTTTTGTTGCCGACAAAACAGCAACTGCTGGAAGAAAAAGGAGCAGCTACACAGGGAATTCCTACCTCGATTTGTATTATATTCAAAAAGACGCGGAGGGCGAATGGAAAGAACCTGAATTATTAGCTGGCGATATAAATGGTAGATTTCATGAAGGGCCGGCAACATTTTCAAAGGATGGCAGAACAGTTTACTTTACAAGGAGTAATTACTTCAAACGAGAAATGATTGTAAATGAGGAACATGAAAACAATCTGAAAATTTTTAAGGCAAGTTTACAGAATGGGAAATGGGAAAACCTGGAGGAATTCCCCTACAACAGTGATGACTATTCTGTCGGACACCCAACTCTTTCAGAAGATGGAAAAACGCTTTATTTTGTATCTGACATGCCAGGAGGAAATGGTGGTCCAGATTTATATAAATCAACATTGGAGAAAATAAAATGGTTAGAACCAGAGGAAATTGAGATTGAAACAAGTTCTACAAATTTTTCTCGTGCAAAGACTAAAGTTCAAACAGAAGTATGGACAAAACCTGAAAATCTTGGTTCTACCGTAAATACGTCTGGCAGGGAAATGTTTCCATTTTTACATACCGATGGAAATCTATATTTTTCATCTGATGCACATAATTCATTGGGAGGATTAGATGTTTTCGTAACAAAAAATGATGGGATGCGTTGGTCAACTCCCGAAAATTTAAATTATCCGCTAAATTCCAAAAATGACGATTTCGGATTCTCCTTGAATAAAGAAAATACTTCTGGATATGTCTCTTCATCTCGCAATGAAAAGGATAAAATATACGCTTTTGATAAATTACCACCAACCTTTAATTTATATGGAATAGCCCGAAAAAAAGGCACAGAAATAGCACTTGAGGGCGTAACCGTTGAAATAACTAACCCAAGAACAGGATATATTACAAATATGGTAACGGATAGAAATGGCCAATTTAAGTTGCGACTGAATCCCGAAAGTAATTACAACCTTGTTTGCGCAAAAATTGGATGTTTTTCAAAAAGAGACCATATTTCTACTTTGGGGCTCAAGTATTCCGAAGATTTCTATGCCGATTTTGAAGTCGAAGAAATTGTAATTGACAAGCCAATAGTCTTGGATAATATTTATTACGACTTTGATAAATGGGAAATTCGTCCAGACGCTGCTTTGGAATTAGATAAACTTGTGCAACTTTTACAAGATAATCCTACTATTGAGATAGAAATGGGTTCTCACACGGATGCTCGAGGTGTGGATTTGTACAATTTGACACTTTCAAATAAACGAGCAAAATCGGCCGTAAAATACCTCATTGAAAAAGGAATTGACGCATCAAGATTAACCTACCAAGGTTATGGAGAGAAAGTTTTGGTGAATGCGTGCCAAAATGACGTTTTCTGTTCTGAGGAAAAACACCAACAAAATCGTAGAACGGAATTTAAGGTAACTAAGATTCGTAAATAACTTTAAAAAAAAGATTCATTTTTCCCACCTTGAAGTATAAACAAGGTGGGTTTTTTAAATAAAAAACACACCGCTGGTTCAATGAGATACCATTCAAGCAACTATTTAATTTCAACTTTTATTGTAACTTTCCGATTATTATCAAAATAAAATGAATTTGCGGGTAGTACTTTTAGTTCTGTTTTGGACATTTTCAATGACAATTTCTTCTGCACAAGAATTAATTTCGGCAGACGGCAATTTTTCAGTGAACACACAAGGAAGTCTATCGTGGACAGTAGGAGAAATAATCACCGAATCCCAAATCTCATCTGCAAACCAACTAACACAAGGTTTTCAGCAAAACTATGAGGATTTTTTAAATGTGGAACAACTACTTCAATCCAGCGGAATTCAGCTTTACCCTAACCCGTTTTCAGCAAGCATAACGATTCAGAATTATTCGATATTTGAAAATTTACAACTCACGATTTTCGATAGCCAGCAAAAAATCATTTTGGAACAGAAGATTGAATTTTCCCTTATTTGCCAAAAAACAACCATTAATTTGTCCTATTTACCCGCTGGAATTTATTTTTTTAAGATCCAAAAAACGGATAAACAGTCTGTCATAGTTGATTATTTACTAAAAATTTAACCTGCAAAATATGAAGGTTCTAGTTTATGTTTCTTTATCGCTTTTTTTTGGAATTTCGGGCTTTTGTCAAGCACCAGAATTTTTTAAATACCAATCTATTGCCAGAACCATTTCAGGTGATGTTTTAGCCAATGCTGCTTTGGGAATTAGAATTTCCATACACACTAATTTGCCGACAGGATCTGTGATTTTTCAGGAGACCCATACTGTTGTCACAAATCAATTTGGTTTGTTTTCACTTTCCATTGGTGGTGGAGTTGCCGTATCTGGATCCATACAAGCTATCGATTGGGGAAATGGTGCAAAATACATTGAAGTGGAAGGCGATTTTTCTGGCGGTACTAATTATGAAACCTTCGGAAATACGCAACTCGTAAGTGTTCCATACGCACTTTATGCCGCAACTTCCGGAAATTCATTTTTACCGAATGGAACAGCGAATGGAAATACACCTTTTTGGAATGGCTTGGAATGGTTGGTAAATAGTGCTAATTTATTCAACGATGGACAATCTGTTGGAATTGGAACAGCAACACCATTGCAAAAATTGCAGGTGGAAGGCAACATGAATATTTCCCTCGATAGCAGTTATATGATCAACAACCGCAAAATTCTATGGGAAAAAGGAACTGCAAATATTTTTGTTGGAAAAAATGCAGGAAACAGCAATTCAATTGGTTTTAGCAATGCATTTTTAGGATATAATTCCGGTGCTTTTAATTCAGTTGGTTCACAAAATACTTTTCTTGGAGCAGAATCTGGAACAACGAACATCGATGGAATGATGAATTCTTTTGTTGGCCGTAGAGCAGGTTTTCTAAATACAAATGGTAGCGAAAACACTTTTATCGGCGCATTTTCAGGGCAATCTAATACGGAAGGCCAGCACAACTCCTTTATTGGGGTCACGACGGGAAATTCGAACACGCTGGGACAGGAAAATACATTTATTGGCGCACATGCTGGGTATTTCAATATCCTTGGTAGCTACAATTCGTTTATTGGGAATTTTGCAGCAATAGGAAATGTTTCTGGAAATTACAATACAATTATTGGGTTCGAAGCGAATGTAGCTTCTGGAAATCTTAGTAATGCCGCAGCGCTTGGAAGTGGCGCGATCGTAAATGCCAGTAATAGTGTGATAATTGGGAATTCAGCTGTAACTTCTATTGGCGGACAGGTTGGCTGGGGAACTTTTTCGGATCGCCGTTTAAAAACAGGTGTTAAAAACAATACTTTAGGCTTAGAATTTATTCAAAAACTGCAACCGGTCGACTATTCTTATACCACAAAAGGTCAAGAGAATCTTATTTATTCCGGACTCATTGCACAAGATGTCGAAGAAATTTTAGAAACCTTAAATTGTGAGTTTAGCGGATTAGTAAAACCGCAAAACAACAACGATTTTTATTCTATACGCTATGCAGAGTTTGTTATACCACTTATAAATGCAGTAAAAGAACAACAGCAGCAGATGGATAAACTCAAAGAGAAAAATGACATGCTTGAATTGAAAATGAAGGACCTAGAGGAAAAAATGAATATGCTTCTCGAAAAATCGCATTGATCCATATTTTGTAAATGTGCTTAAAAAGAGTTAAATAAGTTTCGTGTTTCGGTGCAACTAAAATTTTATATTCTGCGTCTAATTTCCCTGAGCATATATTAAAACAATTGATAATTAGCTACAGTATGAAAAAATTAAAAAATAATCTTATTTTCTTTTTTTGCCTATTTACTTTTTCGTACTCTTCATTGGCATGTAGTCCTTGTGGAGCTCTTTCCAATGTAACGCAGACAATTACAGGATCCAATCTTGATTTGACTTTTACAAGCAACGCTGGTTGGCAATGTTGTTATTCCGTTCAAATCGAAATTGTTTGCAGTAATGCCAATTTTACGGGAGTTGCAAATTATTTTAGCTCTGAAATCTGCATAAACGGCGGCGGATCAGCTTCTTCCACATGGGCTACACCTGTCCCCTACCCAACCACGACAATAGATTTGTCCAATTTTTGTCCTGGAACATATAAATGGCGGGCAAAAGAAACCAGTTGTAATATTTTGACGCCCGAATTTCAATTCACTGTTGATGGCCAAAGTCCAATTCTAGTTGAAATGAATTTAACCCAGGATACAATTTGCTTAAATGATAACACCCAATTTTCTGTTACTGCCTCAAATGGTTGCAATGCAGGTTCTTTTAATTATTCCTGGACACCTGTGGCAGGTTTGAGTAATGCTTCTATCGCAAATCCAATTGCAACGCCTTTAACAACCACCAATTATGTTGTCACAGTTACAGAAATCGGATCTTGTACTGCACCCCAAACTTCCAATTTGACGGTTACTGTAAATCCACTTCCAACCGCAACAATTTTAGGAACAACAGCCGTTTGTGAAGATTCTGGCCCGCCAGTTATAACCTTTGAAGGGCAAAACAGCACTGGACCATATACAATAGCATATACATTGAATGGTGTGCCACAAACACCTATTGTGGCGGCAAATTCAAACACATTGGAAATTCCAACAAATATTCCTGGAACTTTCACATTTTCATTGCTATCGGTCCAAGATGGCAGCTCTGTTCAATGCCTCAATTCCCAGATAGGAGACGCGGTAATTACTGTAAATCCGTTGCCTGTCGTTTCTGCAGGATTGGATCAAATATTGTGCGAACCAAATGATGTTACACCATCAGAAGTGACATTAATCGGCTCAGGAGCAATTAGTTATACATGGAACAACAATGCCGTAAATGGTATTGCATTTACCCCACCTTCCGGAACAACAACTTATACCGTGATCGGAACGGATGCGAATGGTTGCACGGATAGCGATTTCATGACTGTAACTGCGCTCATCATTCCAATAGCAAATGCTTCACCAAGCGACACATACGGAAATGTTCCTATGACAATAACGTACAGTAATTTAAGTCAGTTTGCTACGACCTACAGCTGGGATTTTGGAAACAATAGTTCTTTGAATCTGGATAACTTATACAGTGTTTCGGCAGATTATACTACTCCGGGAATTTATACAATAACATTGATTGCATCGAATGGAATATGTTACGATACATGGACTACGCAAGTGGAAGTTTTGCCGACAATGGTTGTAACGCCTCCAAATGTTTTCACACCAAACAACGACAATTCAAACGAACTTTATTTTGTAGATGTGAAATATGGGGAAAAATTCCAAGCAATTATTTTGAATCGATGGGGAGAAGTTGTGCATGAATTAGATTCAATCAATCAAGGATGGGATGGTAAATATAATGGCAAGGAATTAACGGATGGTGTTTATTTTATTCAGTATACCGCAACCGATTTTAATTTAAATGAAAATACTGGACAAACCTATTTCCATTTAATTAGATAGGTAAAGCCTCATTTTTTCTGAGTATGGATAATCATTCCATCGCCCATTTGAATGATGCGGTCGGTTTTATTTGCAAAATCCTCGTCGTGCGTTACAACGAGTAATGACAAATTCTCTTCAATAGATAATTCCTTAAAAATCGAGAAAACGATATCCGCATTTTTACTGTCCAAATTCCCAGTTGGTTCATCCCCCATAATTATCGAAGGATTATTTATCAACGCGCGCGCAATTGCTACACGTTGCTTTTGTCCACCGGAGATTCTACTAGATAATTTCAATGCCTGATCTGCGATTCCAAGAAGTTTTAATTTTTCCATTGCATTGGATTCTATTTCTTGTAGAGATTTCACCCCCCTTTTCTTCGCTGGGAGCATTACGTTTTCAAGAACTGTAAATTCGGACAATAAATAATGAAATTGGAAAACAAAACCAATTTTTTCATTTCGAATCTTAGCCAATTCATTGGGAGAAAGGCCCGTGATTAATTTACCATCCAGAAATAATTCGCCTGTATATTCTGTATCCATTGTCGAAAGAATGTACAATAACGTAGATTTTCCACAACCCGATTTCCCCATAATTGAGACGAATTCGCCCCGTTCTATTTCAAATGAAATCTCCCTTAAAATCTGGACTTCAACCGGTTCCAAAAAAGACTTCGAAATAGTGTTTGTTTTTAAAATTGAATTCATTTTTATTGCCCTCTAATAATATCTACTGGATCGATTTTTTCTGCTTTTCTAGAAGGAAAATACCCTGCAAAAAATGTCGAAATCAGCGCAAAAACCATTCCTATAACATAGTATTTTAACTCGTAATCAATCGGATAGGTTTTGATCGTTGGCAACGCCTCTGTTTCGAAAGGAGTGCGATCTATAATTGCTGTTACGCCGTATCCCAACAACAAACCTAAAAATCCGCCAAAAAGTCCAATAATTAGCGCTTGACTAATAAAAATCCATTTAACATCTTGACCTGAAAATCCAGTAGCTTTAAGAATCGCAATATCGTTCATCTTTTCGTAAATGAGCATGTTCAGAATATTATAAATGCCAAATCCTGCCACAATTAGCAAGGTAATAGATACAGCATACGAAATTAATGTTCGAATGGAAGAACCTGTTTCAAATTGCGCATTTGCAGATTGAATATCCGTCGCATTAATTTGGAACATTTCACTCATTTCTTTTGCCAAAGCGGGTGCTTTTTCCATATCAAATAACTTGATGTTAATATCTGTTATATAGTTATCTTTTTGTGCCATGAGTCTTTGCGCCATTTTTAGAGTAACATAACTTTGTACATTGTCAATTTCGGACATTCCACTTTGATACAAACCAACAATTTTTAATGGTAAAACATCCCCTTTTGACGAAGCAATTTGAACCACATCACTAATCTTCAGAGCAAGTTTTTTTGCAACACCTGCCCCCAATAAAATTCCATTTTCACTTTGATCAAGCTCCTGCAAAGATCCTTCTACAATGTATTGATCCAGATTGTACAAAACACCTTCCCGCAATGCATCAATTCCTATCAAAACGCCATTTAACTGGGTGGAACCGCCCAAATAAAAAGCTTGCGCTTTAACCTGTGCAGTTGCGCCTCTAACATAAGATTGTTTATTCAAAAAATCAAGCAATGGAATGGCATTGTGAATTCTTTCTTGAGTGTTTTTTGGTTTTATAGAACGAATAATTTTCTCACGACCGAAGTAACCTAAATATAAATCCAGAGGCTGTTTTATGGAGGGTTCCATTTCATTGTATAAATGGATGTGGGGTGTTCGATTGAGAATCAAGCCATCCAGCAAACCATTCAAGCCAGTCATAAAACTCATCATAATAATATACGTTCCAATTCCAAAGGTTACGCCTAAAGCGGCAATCAACGATTGCTTTTTACGCGAGAATAGATGCGTTTTGGAAATAGAAAGTAGGAGTTTGAAATCCATATTTAAAGCGGTTTATAAATTGTGGTTTGTTCCGTAATACCGGAAATTATTTCTATATAGCTCCAATTAGACAAGCCGGTTTTAACCGAAACTATGCCATTTTCTGTATCAACTTTGTTACCCGGAAGTAAGTACTCGCGAGGAATTACTAATGCTTTTTTCTTCTCATTTAAAACAATATTTCCCTCACCTGTTAAGCCCATATATAGCATTTTCGGAGGATTTATAAAAACTGCTTGCATTTCAAATGTTTGGGATCTTTCGTCCATTTTTGGAGAAATCGTGCTGATTCTTGCTTCGAAAACTTTGTTTTTAAAAGCCTGCAGTGTTACCAATACTTTTTGTCCGATTTCAACTTTGGAGATGTCGACCTCATCGATTAACATTTTCAAGATAAAATCATCTTGATCTCCAATAATTGCCAAGGGCTCCTGCATGTTTACAAATTCACCAGGCACTTTGAGTAACTGAAAAACTTTGCCCTTTCTGCTAGATCTAATCGTGTAATCTTTCGTTTTAAGCGCGCTGGATTGCAAATTATTTCGCGACTGAGCGAGTTGATTTTTTAATTCTTTTGCTTTTCTTGCAATTCTCTTTTTTAGGGACAAATAATTATTTTTTGACATTTCGTAACCAAGTAATGCAGTATCAAATTCAAATTTTGAACACGCTTTTTCTGCATACAAACGGCTAAATCGAAGACTATTTATGGAATCATTCTGCATTTTAAATTTTGCCGTTTTTAATTCCAGCCTCATCTCTTCCAGTAAATTTGCTTCTCCTTCCAACGTTTGCCTAACTAAGTCGTAGTTCAAATAAGCATTTTGTTGATTAAGTTGTATTTGTTCGCTCGAAATATGCAATAGAATTTCTCCCTCTTTTATATTGTCTCCCTCCTTCACTAAAATAGTGTCCACAAAACCTGAAACAGATGCATTCACCATGTATACATCTTTTGGTTCTAAAAGAACACTGGAATAAACTGCCTCAACAAGTTCTTTGTATTCGGGATTATTAGTTTCCCTAGCATCATTGCACGAAAATAGTACACCGAGAAAAATTAAGTATAGGTATTTCATTGAAAAGTTATTTTTACCAAAGCTATAGCTATTAAAGTGATAAAAAGATGATGCATGTCAGGTTTAAACAAGAATATTCCTTGAAAATAATTTGATTTTATTTGAAATCACCCAAAATAAATGTAACTTCTATCTTATGAAATAGTTTTCCTTTACAATCTTAATGCTGAATTTATTGTCCTATTATAACCAAACCTATTTTTGATCGAAATCTTTGACTGAATAAAAGAATGAAAAAATAATTAAAAATAATTAAAAATAATCGTCGTCATTTTTTTATACTTCGTACTTAAAAAATTTATTCACATCGATAAAAACCACTTTATCAGCTATTTATGCCGTATTAACTTACAAATAGCAAAGCAACTAACAGGCGCTAAAATCGTTTAATAAATGGAACCAACAAAACAAAATATGAAACCATTTTTAAGATTTTCTCTCTATCGATCAGTAGGTGTTCTCGCCTTTTTTTTTCAAACTTTTTCAACCTTCGGACAAAATTGCGATAGCATCACGCCAAGTTTTAACGTGGATCTTTCTGCTTCGCCAAACCAAACGTGGACAAGCCCAATGGTATTGCGCGATGGAAATTGCTGCGGCACTTCAAATCCGGATAAATGCCTTGAGTTTATCATTACGCTCAATCCTTCTGCTATCGCTATTAACTTTGTGATTTCCGCTGGCGCTGTTCCCACGGGTGCATTATTTTACCAGATTAACTGCGGACCAATAACTCCTGTTGGTTCACCGATTTGTCTAACTGGTCCAGGACCCCATGATTTAACTTTTTGTAAACCAGGGAATAATGCAAATGCTTTTAGTATTGTCAGTTATTCTGAACCAATCATCGGTCCGGATATTTCTCTAAATAATGGCTGTTCAGGAAGTATTTTTGCAAATTACTATAACGAGCCATCCATCACTTGGACGAGCATATTTCCCGGTGTTCAAGGCACGTATAATTCCTTGCTGAATTGCAATTCTGGATGCGATACCGTTCTGGTTACTGCACCACTGAATCCACCTGCTTTTGTTGATTATTTAGTTTGTGGAATGGATGCTGGCGGCTGCAATCCAGTTCCAATTTGCGATACGATACGAGTTACTTTTATTACACCGCCATCCGTTACCGTTTCACCAAACAGCCAACATCTTTGTTTTGGCGCGCAAAACATTGCTATTTATGCAGACGTAAGTGGTGGAACTCCGCCCTACTCCTTTCTTTGGAATACGGGGGAAATAGGTTCGAGTATTCTTGCTGGAGCCGGTGTTTTTAGCGTAAACATTGTAGATTCCTTGGCTTGTTTGGTTGTAAGCGATACAGCGATAATTACACAGGATTTACTTCCAATTAACGCTTCTGCAGGATCGGATCAATTCGAATGTGCACTCGCTGCGGTAAATATACCGTTGAATGGAATAGTGCAAATTGCTTCAGGCGGAATTTGGACCGGCGGAGCTGGCATTTTCTCGCCAAATAATACCACTTTAAATGCGCTTTATTCGCCTACTGCAGGAGAAATAGCAAATGGATTCGTGGATTTGATTTTAACATCCACCGGAAATAATGGCTGCCCGGCTCAAAGCGATACGGTGCGATTGAATTTTGAGTACTTCACAGAATCTTTTGTACTCCAAACGACAAATGTCTCCTGTTTCGGTCATTCCGATGGCGCCGCATCCATCTCCACAACTGGCATTTTTAATCCATGTTCATTTTCTTTAAATGGTGGAGCAGTGACGACAAACACTTCCTTCTTGAGCCTTGTTGCAGGAAATCACTCGCTTGTTTTGACCAATAATCTCGGCTGCGATACCACTATTAATTTCATAATCACGCAGCCAAATGTTTTAAACGCAGCTGTAGTTAACCAGCAAAATAATAGTTGTTTCGGAGAAGAAAATGGAGAAGCCGATGTGCAAGCAAGCGGAGGAACTGCGCCTTATTCCTATAGCTGGAACACGATTCCACTAAATAATAATCATTTAGCGACCAACTTAGCCGCTGCAACTTACACTTGTTCCATCCTCGACGCAAATGGTTGTTCTGTCGAAGTGAATACAGCGATTACCGAACCCTCACCAATTTCTTTATCGCTTGCGGCCGTTAGTCCAAGTTGCTTTGGATTTTCCAATGGTGCAATTTCCGCCACGGTAGAGGGTGGTTTAGCTCCTTATTTCTACGATTGGTCTTCGGGATTTACTTCCAGTAATTTGTATAATCTCACAAGTGGCTGGTACAGTTTAAATCTTACAGATGCCAACAATTGTGGACTTTCAGATTCTATATCTCTCTTTCAACCGCCCGAATTAGTAGGAACGATAACACCAAATACCGTCATTTGCCCAATTACACCAACAGAATTAAATGTTAACATTTCTGGTGGAACAGGAAATTACCAGTTTTTATGGAATCCATCAGGTCAAACTAACCAGACGATAATGGTTTCCCCTGCTGAAAATCAAAGCTATTCATGCGCAATCTCTGATAATAATGGCTGTTCAATTAATTTAAGCACTTCTGTTTTAGTTACAACCATTAGTGCAGCGGATTTGCAGGCAAGTATTAGCGAAACAAGTATTTGTGTCACGGATTCCGTTCTTTTGGCGGCGGAATACATTGGAAATGATCCGACAGTAGAATTTTCTTGGTTGCATTGTCCAAATTGTGACGCTACTTCTCCTATATATGAAACACCTTCGCAAAATACAGACTATGTGCTAGCAGGAACAAATTCTTGCGGAAGTGTTATATTCGATACAGTTTCTGTAATTTTAAATCCTCTACCCGGCGTGGAGATGGTGCCGCTTATGGGAGAGATTTGTCCTGGAGAATTTGTGACATTAACTGCATCTGGCGTAAATTCTTCAAGCTGGGACTATAACTGGAACTTTGGGGATGGCCAGACAAGTACTTCTATGCAACCAAATCACCAATATAATACAAGTGGTACATTTTTGATTTCCGTGACTGTAACAGATCTAAATGGCTGCGTCACTAATTTGGTGGAAGAATCTCAGGTAATTGTAAATCCGCGTGCATCGGCCGAATTTAGCTCCTCTTCCCTTTCGGAAAGCACGTTGGATCCAACGTTTTATTTTTATAATTCTTCCTCAGATGCATCCGAATTTACCTGGAACTTTGGGGACGGATTTGGCAGTTTGCTTGAAAATCCAAACCATACTTACGAGAATTTTGGAGCATTCATCGTGCAACTCATTGCAACGAATAGCTATAATTGTCCGGATTCCATGACCATTCAGATTGAAGTTGAACCTTCCCATAACTTGTATGTTCCAAATTCATTTAGTCCGGAAGGAGATAAACACAACCCAACATTTTATGCGCAAGGGTATGGAATTTTAGACAAAGATTTCTCCTTACTTATTTTTGACCGCTGGGGAGAAATTGTTTTTGAATCGCATGACATCACAGATGTCTGGGACGGAACGACTAAGAAAGGCGAGCAAGCGCAAGATGGAACGTATACTTGGGTCATCTATTTTAGGGATTTAACCGAACAAAAATACCGCAAAGAAGGGCATGTAAGTATTATTAAATAATTTACTAAAAAAGGATAGTCGCTGTCCTTTTTTAATATTAATTTATATACCATGGTAAATAGTTTAACGAAATACACTATCTTTGTGAAAAATAGTTTCGAAGTTGAATAATTTTAAACTTTGAACATTTAATATAGGTTAAGATGAAAACAATTTTCCATTCTGCGGCATCCAGAGGAAGTGCAAACCATGGTTGGCTAAACGCAAAACATTCCTTTAGTTTCGCGAGTTGGTACAATCCGGATAGGGTTAACTTTGGAGCTTTGCGCGTTCTAAATGATGATATTGTCGCTGCTGGAGGAGGTTTTGGCACACATCCGCACGACAATATGGAAATCATTACTATTCCTCTTTCTGGTTCTTTGAAACACCAAGACAGCATGGGAAACAGTTCGATTATTCACGCTGGAGAAATTCAAGT
>CANJSS010000058.1 GCA_947476955.1 Flavobacteriales bacterium | reverse complement strand
TTCATTGTGCGTAACAATAACAAACGTTTGCTTAAATTCGTCGCGAAGGTGAAAGAATAATTTATGCAGTTCCTCTGAATTATGGGAATCCAGATTTCCGGATGGTTCGTCCGCAAAAATAACCTTTGGATGGTTTATCAAAGCACGACAAACTGCAACGCGTTGTTGTTCTCCGCCTGAAAGTTCATTTGGTTTATGCTGCGCTCGTTCACTTAAGCCAACCATATTTAACAAACGAAGCCCTTCTTTTTTTGCAATTTCCATTGATTCGCCTTTTATAAGAGAAGGAAGCACAATATTTTCTAAAGCTGAAAATTCTGGGAGTAACTGATGCGATTGAAAAATGAACCCAATGGATTGGTTGCGAAATGCAGAAAGTTTTTTAGCGGAAAGTGAAAATGGATCAATTCCGTTTACCTGAATTATTCCACCATCTGGACGATCAAGCGTACCGAGAATTTGTAAAAGTGTAGTTTTTCCGGCTCCGGATGAGCCTACGATGGAAACAATTTCACCTTCTGCAACTTCTAGGTCTATTCCTTTCAAAATCTGAAGGGAATCATACGATTTTACTATTCCTTTTGCTGTTAACATCCTTACTTTTTCTGTGAAGAATCGTCCATTTTGAGATTATGTCCCATTTTGTCGCGTTTCGTTTGAAGGTACAATTCATTGTGAATATTGCTTTGTATTTCTAAGGAAACATTTTCAACAATTTCCAATCCATATCCTGTTAAACCTGTTCTTTTCGTTGGATTATTGGACATAAGTCGCATTTTAGTAACGCCAAGATTTCGAATCATTTGTGCACCAATTCCATAATCGCGCTCGTCGCCCTTGAAACCAAGTTTTATGTTTGCTTCTAAAGTATCGTATCCTTCCTCCTGCAATTTATAGGCTTTTAGCTTATTCATTAAACCGATTCCCCGTCCTTCTTGGTTCATATAAATAATTACACCTTTTCCTTCCGCTTCAATCATTTCCATTGCTTTGTGAAGTTGCGGACCACAATCGCAGCGACACGAACCGAAAATATCTCCAGTTAAGCAAGAAGAATGCACGCGGACTAAAACCGCTTCATCTTTTTCCCAAGTTCCTTTTACGAGCGCCAAATGTTCTTGATCGGTATTTATTTCCTTGAAAGCGAATAATTGAAAATCTCCCGAAGTGGTTGGCATTTTCACGTCAACAACACGCTCTATAAGGGATTCATTTTTGATTCTATATTCAATTAAATCCTTTATCGTTATAATTTTTAAATTGAATTTTTTAGCAATTTCCAACAGTTGTGGCATGCGTGCCATCGATCCGTCTTCGTTTAGGATTTCCACAATTACACCTGCGGCTTCAAAACCTGCCAATCTTGAAAGATCTGTTGCTGCTTCGGTGTGTCCAGCTCTTCTTAAAACGCCACCTTTTTTTGCACGCAACGGAAAGATATGACCTGGTTTCCCTAATTCATCCGGATTTGTTTCTGGATTGATTAATGCTAAAATTGTTTTAGCGCGGTCGCTCGCAGAAATTCCTGTTGTGCAGCCATGCCCAATCAAATCTACTGAAACGGTGAAAGGTGTTTCGTATGCAGCGGAATTGGAACGAACCATTAAGTCCAAACCGAGTTCATCACAGCGATCTTCTACAATTGGTGCACAGATTAATCCGCGTCCGTGGGTTGCCATGAAATTAATTATTTCTGGGGTAACATTTCGAGCAGCAGTAAGGAAATCTCCCTCATTTTCTCTATCTTCATCATCCACAACAATAATTACGCGCCCTTGTCTAATTTCTTCAATCGCTTCCGATATTGTATTTATTGTAATTTCCATTCTACTATTTTCGTGCTGCAAAATTAACGTAAAAATCCTATATTTTGTTTATTTATGGGCATTTCATTTTTAAATCTTTTCCTGCGAAAGAAGTAGATTTTTTAGCGACGCATTGGCAGTTTTCCAGCTGTAATAGTTCTGAACAAATACTTTTCCGTTACCAGCGATTTTTGCATATAATTCTGAATTTTCAAGCAAGGAATTAATCGCCAAAATAAACTCCTCTTTTGTGTTTGCAACCAAAACCGATTCCTTATCTACTGCATGGATTCCATTATTCGCTAAATCTGTTGTTATGCAAGGAATACCTAATGCCATTGCTTCCAATAATTTATTTTGCATTCCCGTTCCAATCAACATTGGCGCAATAAATATTTTGCCCCGTCGGTATGCATATCGTATATCTTCCACCCAACCTTGTAAGGTAATCTGTGGGTTGTTTTTACAAATTCGTTGCACTGTTGCATTTGGATTTGCGCCCGAAACTAGGCACGTCAAGGAAGTAGAAGTAGCAAGAATTTCGCTGGAAATATATGCAACCGCTTCGATATTTGGCGCATAATTTAAATTTCCGATAAATACAAGATCGAAAGTTTGCTCAATGGCTGGTGCTTCAAAAAAATAGGAGTCAATTCCATTTGGAATACACATTATTTTTGATTTCTCAGGATGACTTATAAAGTCGCGGTCTTGCGCTGAAATGATTGTTTTATTTTCAAAATAATCAAATATAGTTCGCTCATACGTTTTTAATCGCTTGGTTTCAAGTATGAAAAGCCATTTTAAATACCACGGCGATTTTTCAATTCTCCGTTCCATTCCTTTTGAAAAAGCATCCATGTAATCCATTGTTTTTGGACATAAATGGTAGTCTTTTACATATTCTGCAGTTCGTATTAACTGACAATATATATGATCTGGATTAATTTTTTGTACTAATTTCTGTATTTTCCATTTCCCGCGTAGCGAATAAAAATAATGAATTTGAAATGGCGTAGAAGTGAAAATTCCTGTTAGAAGGTTAGCAAAGATTGACCATTTAGTTAGATGAATAACATGAATTTCTGTGCAGAATTTTTCAAGTTTTTCAATCGAAGAGACTTCAACTTTCTTATCTGAAATTGCAATTAGAAAAATCGAGAAATCGGCCGAAAGTTCTTTAATCTGATAGTATGCGCGCAGTTTATCTCCTTTCTCCAATGGAAAAGGAAAGCGCGATAGTAGCACAACTAATTTTGGTTTAGAGCTGCTCAAATTGCGTGCGAATTAAGTGTGAAATAGTTGAAATAGAATAATTTTCCGCTACATATTCAACGGCTTTTTGACCCAAAACAAGCTGCTTGTCAGTCGAAAGAAGCAATTCGGATATTTTTGTCACAAATTCTTCTTCTGTTTCGGCAATGCAAACAGCGGAAAAATCATTAATTCCTTGTGCGCCAATTGGTGTTGTAACAACGGGGATACCAAGTGAAAGGGCTTCCAGTAATTTCATCCGTACACCTGAACCAGATTTAATAGGTAAGACAAGAATTCCTTTCGTTAGCATAAAATCTGTGCTGTTTTCAACAAATCCATGATTACGAATTCCTTTGTCTTTATTGCTCGGTAATTTTCCATTCATGAACGATCCAGCAAGATTTAAGTGGGATTCAGGCATTACTTTTTTTAAGGCTGGAAAAATACGGTTTACAAGCCAATCGACTGCTTCGCTATTTGGCTGCCAGTTCATGGAACCTAAAAAGAAAATACTATCGGTAGAAAATGTTGTTTTTTTAGATTGCACTTCCATCGCTACAGGAATTGTAACCATTGGCGTTTTAATTCCTAGGTTCCTATACGTTTCTGCATCCGTATTGGAAATTGTAGCTATCAGGTCTACTTTATTCAATTTGCTGATTTCCGCTATTTTCAGATCTCTTGCCAACCTTTTTAAATACCATTTTTTAATTGGATTGACAGTACTTGCCGCATATTGTTCCCAGATTTGGTGTTCAACGTTGTGCGTTCTAACAATAATTTTGACCTTGGAGTGTTTCCTGATAGTAGAAATATAAGGAATTAAATACAGGCTTTCTAGCACAACATGCGAAAAGTTCTCCCCGTTTAATTTTGAAACTAGATCCGCATGAAAAATAGGAGAATTAAAGCGAGAAATATTATAGGATTGACGATTTATAAGGCTTCTTAGCGCGGGTAGAACACGTATTTTCGTTTGAATAAAACGCGAAGAAATTGAAAAATTTTCAGTTAACCAATTTGGATAATTTTCTGCTTTAAATGGGTGCTTCGGGGTTGCTAAACACATGTGGTGAAATTCAATCTCCGCTTTTAAAAGACACGACAAAAATTGCTGCATTGCTTTACAACCGCCATCCACCACTGGGTAAATTGGTTTATTTGTGATGTATAGAACTTTCATTCTTCCGGTTAAATCGTTGCATGCGTTTTACCCATCGTTCTTTATTGAAAACGGGCGAATCATTTGCTGCTGCGCGCATTAAAATAAAAGCGACTGGCGCAAGAATCATCGAGGCGAACCACATGCCAATAAATGGTGAAACTACTTGGGAACTGGCTAAACTATCGCCTATACTAATAAGTACGAAGTAAATCATAAATAATAATGCGGCAATGACTACTGGAGCGCCAAATCCACCTTTACGCACAATTGCACCCAAAGGAGCTCCGATAAAAAACAAAACAATAATCGTGAAAGTCAAAGCAAATTTCCGATGAAATTCTATCCAGTATTCATTAATATCCCGCTCGATACCAAGTAAATATTCTTTTTGACCGTTAAGATTTTGATTTTTTCGTCGTAATTTAACCTGTGCGGAATTTATTGCTTGGAATTGGTCGAAGTTGGATAATTTATCAAAAATAATGGTCTCAGAAGGTAAAGAATCTATGGCTGCTAGATTTACGGTATTTATGCTGTCTATTTTATATTCCTTGGCTTGAAAATATGGATGGTCATTTTTAAAACTTTGCAGAAAATTAGCAACGATTGCTCTACCACTAATCTTCACTGAATCAATTTCATGGTAAATTTGAAAAACATTTAGCATTTCATGTTTATCCGCAAATAATTCGTCTTGCGATCGCTTCAGTGAAAATCCAGAAAGGTCGATTTTATAAGTTGCTTTTTCAAAGTCAGAGCGCCTAGATGGCCTACTATTATTATTTATATGTATTTTTCCGTTTGGCGTAAAACTTGGCGCTTGTGGAGAAAGTTCTTCCACTACATATCCCTTGTTCAACTCAAAAAATAGATATTTACCGTTTTCTGACTTATAAATTTTACCTTTTTCCGCACGAATTGTTTTGATTTCATTTGGATTTGTATGGTCATGGATAAGAATTCCTTCAAAACTATTTTTATCTCCCTTATCCACCTTTATAGCATAGCCATCCAATTCTTTACTGTAAACTCCTGGTGTAAGAATCGCAGATATTTTTGTATTTTGAATATCAAAAATCAGGGAATGCCATTTCAAATTGGCGACCGGAATAACGTAATTCGCAAAATAAAAAGTGAAAATCGCAATTCCAACCACCATGAAAGACAACGGTTTTAGGATTTTGAATAAAGACAAGCCACTTCCTTTCAAGGCGGTGAGTTCATTATTTTCAGCAAGATTCCCCAACGTCATGATGGAGGAGAGTAAAATAGCTAAAGGCAACGCAAGAGGAATTAAACTAGCAGAAACATAAAAAAGCAATTCTAAAATCACAAGACTGTCCAATCCTTTTCCCATTAAATCGTCAATGTACTTCCAAAGAAATTGCATGATCAGAATAAACATGGAAATTGCAAGCGTGACCAAAAAAGGTCCCACAAAAGATCGAATGCTAAAAACGTATAAGCGTTTCAATTAATTTTATTTATTTTCAACAGCGTAGCTGCTATTTATGCTCGTTAATCAACAGTTTTGTCTACTAACGTGGAATTGATACTTTTATTTTTTCTGCAGAAAAACTGGAACCTAAATTTCTATGCACTGTGTTTTTAGTCCGAGACAAACAAAATACCCAAGCGTTTAAACTTCACAATGTAGCATAAAACCAATTCGATTTAACGCTTATTTCTTAAAATTAGTTGCTACAACCAACTCTTTTGTTCCATGCGTCCAAGCGTAAAAACCTTCACCCGATTTCACTCCTTTTTTACCAGCCATAACCATGTTTACCAGCAATGGACACGGTGCGTATTTTGGATTTCCAAATCCATCGTGAAGAACTTCCATAATTGCCAAACAAACATCCAAACCTATAAAATCTGCTAATTGGAGAGGACCCATCGGATGCGCCATTCCAAGTTTCATTACCGTATCGATTTCTTCCACTCCAGCAACTCCTTCAAATAAGGTAATTATTGCTTCATTGATCATTGGCATTAAAATTCTATTTGCAACAAATCCAGGATAATCGTTTACTTCAACCGGCACTTTGTTTAATTTTCGGGAAGTTTCCATTACCAAGTTAGTTACTTCGTCCGAAGTGGAATATCCGCGAATAATTTCAACCAGTTTCATCACTGGAACTGGGTTCATGAAATGCATGCCGATCACCTTATCTGGACGCGCCGTAACTGCTGCAATTTTTGTAATAGAAATGGAAGATGTATTGGATGCAAGAATAACATGCGGAGAAGTTAATTTATCAAGATCAGCGAATATTTTTAATTTTAAATCTACATTTTCTGTCGCTGCTTCCACAACCAAATCTACATTTTTAACGCCTTCCTCCATGGAAGTAAAGGTTGTAATATTTGCCAAAGTTGCTGCTTTATCTGCTTCTGAAATCGCTTCTTTCGCTACCTGGCGATCCAGGTTTTTACCAATTGTAGCAATTCCTTTATCCAAAGAAGATTGAGAAATATCTATCAAGGAAACACTATACCCAAATTGTGCAAAAACATGCGCAATTCCATTTCCCATTGTGCCAGAACCAATAACAGCTATATTTTTCATCGTAATTTTATTTCGTAGTTTATTTATTCGACAAATATAACAAGGAATGACGGATTGTAAAATGGAAGTGAATGAAAAGAATTTATTCTAGGGCAAATTTCTATCTTTGAACCATGAATTACGCCGATAAAAATATTGTATTCTACGATGGGGATTGTTCTTTTTGTAACCGTTCGGTACAATTTATTCTGCGCTGGGAAAGAAAGCCAGTAATTTACTTTGCAGCCTTGCAATCCGACTTTGCCAAGGATTTCTTTGCTGCTAATAATTGTCCGGAGCCAGATTTAAGTACTTTCTATTTTTACTCAAACTTTTTACTGTACTCGAAATCAAGTGCTGCATTTGCACTCATACATTTCCTTAAATTTCCGCTAAAAATTGCCTACATTTTTAAACTAATCCCAATTTGCTACCGAGATCGTTTGTACGATGCAATCGCTAAACGCAGACAGAAACTAGCGAAGCACTTTTGTATAGTGCCAAGCAAGGATCAAATCAGTCGGTTTTTGTCAACAACTGAAAATAAGTAAGAATTCAGGTAATTTTAATCGATAATTGCGCCGTTTGGCAACGTAATTAGTTGGCGTTATAACTTTTTATCTAGCTAATGCAACTTTTCAATATTCAATTTGAAAAAATCCGTGGCTTATGATACAGACTTTTAGCAAATGTTCTGGCAATTCATTTGATTCCCATGGTTGAGTAGCGCCATACGTGTGATTTGCTTCTTCAATTTCAAATAAGCGCGTGTGCAACCAGGAAGCGATTTGCCGACTTTCTTCCATATCCACCGAAGTATCCAAATCGCCATGAATAACCATGGTTGGTGTCTTGGATTCCTTGCACGCCATTTCAATCGATAATTCTTTCTCATGGGCAATAAAATCCTCGTATTGTTCAAATAGCTGTGGCATTTTCTGTCCGGTTCTGGAATTCATAGTATATTTTGTACCCTGTGTTTTCCATACTTCTAGTTGTTTTCCTTCCGGAAATCGTTTTGAAATATCAGAAATTCCCGACCAGGAAACGATTTTTTTTATTCGGGTATCTTTTGCAGAAAGTAGCGCAATTCCAGCTCCTCTGGAATGACCAATGACATAAATTTCGGGTAAAACAGGAAATTGTAATTCTAGCCAATCCAAAACACATTTTAAATCCGTTAATTCCTTGAAATAACTGTTGTGCGCAAACGCCTCAAGATCCGGAAAATCAATAGGTTGTTCAATTGTGCCGCCATTATGGGAACCGTTGTATTTGCAAAAGCCATAACCGAGTGCAACAAAAAAGTCGGAAACCAGATTCCAGCATCCCCAATCTTTGTAACCCATAAAACCATGCGCAAAGATAATTAGCTTTCCGTTACTCGAATCCGGCACAACGATATCCACTAAACTTTGGCGCTTATCTGCTCCGATATAAATTTCATTTTTACGTTCTATTCTCATATTCATCCAAAAGTAGAAAATTACTGCGTAAAAGGGATGATTTACGTATATTTACACCCAATAAACTTAAATACAAGAATGAAGTTATTTGTCTTTTTGTGTATTCTTTTGCTTTCGCAGTCTTGTTCAAACGGAAAAGACAATAAATTGATTGCCAAAAACTTAACGATTTACTTCGATCAAAAGGAAGAGGTAGATAAAGCAAATTTGCTAGGCAAATTCTGGCAAACTAAAGGCTTGGTTGGTCAACGCCCGCAAAGTCTTAAGTTGACAAGATCAGAAGGAACATTTTATATCCATTTGATTATCAGTGAAGAATTCAAGGGAAGCGAGTTGGTCTTTGATGAGAAGAAACTTCTCCTAGATTTGCAACGCGAATTGGACACAACTATTTTCAAAGGAGAAAAAGGCTGTCAGATTCTCATTTGCGATGCTGATTTCAAACCGATTGTTAATATTAACAAGTAGAAAAAGTAGCGACCAATATGAAGATTTCAGCCTCTATTTATAGCGATAAAAAAAGACCCTTACAAGAAGTGATTCTTGACCTGGTAGAACACCAAGTGGAACTTTTGCACGTGGACTGCAATGATGAAGCAACTGTTTTTGAAGATATTGCGCGCATTCGAACATGGTGCGATTTACCTATTGATTTGCATATTATCACGGAAGATCCAGAAAAGTATTTCGATTTATTACGAACAAATCCGGTGGAGTACATCACATTTCAATTTGAGCAATTGCCAAAAACTTTAGTCTTTCCAGAGGATATTTCCGGAAAAAAAGGATTGGCAATCATTACGCCGACGTCAATCGATGCGTTTGATGCGTACACCAATTTTGATTTTATTCTAATTATGGCAACCATCCCTGGGCAAAGTGGTGGTGTTTTTGATAAATTGAATTTTTCGAAAATCAGACAATTTAGAAATAAATTCCCAAACAAATCTATTCATGTGGATGGCGGAGTGAACGGTGAAGTTTCCTTTATTTTACGTAACATGGGCGTTAGTTCATCCGTTTCTGGTTCGTATTTATTTAATGCGCCAAGCATCGGACATGCGCTAATGAATTTGACCAAACGAGAAATTGAATCGCACTACAGAGTTGCAGATTTTATGGTGCCGCTGGAAGAATGTCCTGTAGTGAAAATGGAATCGTTGACTCTTGAAAATGTTCTGCAAACGATTGAAACTGGAAATCTTGGTTTTTGTTTGGTGGTGGACGAAAATGGCATATTAAATGGATTGATTTCCTCCGCCGATATTCGTAAATCGCTGCTGCGAAACCTAAAAGATTTCAATAAAATGGAAGCACTTGATTTGATTAATTCACAACCAATAACTATTTCAGAAGAAAACACAGTTGTTGAAATGCTGCAAAAAATTAAACGCTGCACCTTTTCTGTTATGTATCTTCCAGTTGTTAAAAATGGCACAAAGGCCAGCGGAATTGTTAACTTTACACACTTGATTAAAGCAGAATTATGATTTTACATTTAAAACAATCTATTAGCAGGGAGGAAGCAATTGTTATTGCAGAATCCGTTAAAGCTTTTCATATTTTTTCAAATAACACGCATGTTTTGATTACTGGTTCTGGAATGAAAGAAGTTCCCGTTGCCCTAGAATCGAAAGTGGATAATTTTTGGGTTTTTCCAAACGATATGCAGTTGGCTGCAAAATCTTATTTACCTGCGAAGAGAGAAGTGAAGATTGGCAATGTTACGATTGGCGGGGCAACGAGAAATACACTTTTAATCGGTGGACCTTGTTCGGTGGAATCGGAAGATCAAATTCGCGAATCCGCGCAGCTTTTGGTGAATTTGGGTTTAACAACTTTGCGCGGCGGTTGCTATAAACCAAGAACGAGTCCGTATTCCTTTCAAGGAATGGGATTAGATGGATTGAAATTATTAGCAAAAATGCGCGAAGAATTTGGTTTGACTGTTATTACGGAAGCCAGAGACGCGACGCATATTGATGAGATAATTGCGTACAGCGATGTTATCCAAGTTGGTGCAAAAGCAATGTACGATCAGGGAATATTAAGAGCGTGTGCGAAAACACAAAAACCGGTTTTAATTAAAAGAGGTTTTGGAACTACCTTGCAGGAATTTGCGCAGGCAGCAGAATTTGTTTTATCCGGTGGAAATGAAAACGTTGTGTTGTGTGAACGCGGAATACGCACGTTTGAAACTGGAACGCGCTTCACGCTAGATCTTTGTGGCGTTGCTTGGTTGCAGGAATATACCAATTTACCAATTATATTGGATCCTTCGCATGCAATGGGTTATTCGTATGGAGTTCCTGCATTGGCAAAAGCGTGCGTTGCAATGGGAATTGATGGTTTATTGATAGAAACGCATCGCAATCCTAAAGTTGCAAAATCCGATGCTTCACAGCAGTTGGATCACCAAGGATTTGAGAATCTTTTAAATGCTTTGAAACCCGTTGCGGAAAGTGTTGGTTACAAAATGATATAACGCATGATACTAGAACAAAATATAAAAGGGCTTTGCTCAAAATCCGGCATTGATTTCAACGATTTCATGAACGATATGGATGTGGATAATGTGAGTGAACTTACGATTTTCGACATTGAAGCGGTTTGTGAAGAATACAATGTAGATATGCTTTCTCTTTTATTTAAACCAATGTTTCGTCCGGAGATTTGGAATAAAAAATTGGAAAAAATTAAATTACTTGTTCTGGATGTGGATGGTGTCATGACTGATGGCGGAATGTATTACACAGAAAGCGGTGATCAGTTTAAAAAATACAATACCAAAGATGGAATGGCAATTCAACATTTGGTGCAAAATAATTTTCAACTTGCAATTATTTCGTCGGGCTATAAAACCGAAATGGTGAAGTCTAGAGCGGAGTTGCTTGGAATTCAATTTTGCCATGTAGGAAGGGAAAATAAAATGGAGATTTTAATGGCGCATTGTGCAGTATTAGGAATCGAACTGGAAAATGTAGCAATCGTTGGTGATGATGTTAATGATTTGGAAATAATCCGTAAAATCGGCTTCTCTGCTTGTCCTTCAGATGCTGTAAACGCTGTAAAATCGCATGTTGATGTAATTCTCACGAAAAAAGGAGGAGAAGGCTGTGTCAGAGAATTCATTGACGCTTATTTATTAAAACAACCATTATCTTAAGGAAATTATAAAATGGAAAAGGTACGAATTGGATTAATAAAAGAAGGTAAAGTTCCACCAGATCATCGCGTTCCTTTAACTCCAAAACAGTGTAAGCTACTGCAAGAAATTTACCCGAATATCGAAATCGTTGTGCAACCAAGTCCGATTAGAGCTTTCAAGGATGAAGAATATGCTGCGCATGGAATTCGATTGAATGAAAACTTAGAGGATTGTTCCATAATAATGGGCGTAAAAGAAGTGAATAGCTCGGATTTACTTCCAAATAAGACCTACTTTTTCTTCTCGCATACCTTGAAGAAACAACCGTATAACCGTGATTTATTGCGTACGATTTTGGCGAAGAAAATCCGATTGATTGACTACGAAGTACTAAAAAATAAACAAAACAAACGTATTATTGGTTTTGGCCGATACGCAGGAATAGTTGGAGCATACAACGCGTTTCGAACATTTGGTTTGAAAAAAGGAACATACGAATTGACTCCCGCAAATCAATGTAAGGATAGAAAAGCAATGGAAGCGGAAATGCACAAAATTGTTTTGTCGCCCGATACCAAAATTGTTTTAACAGGTTTTGGAAGAGTAGGGCATGGTGCACGAGAAATTATCGATATTTTGCCAATTAAAGAGGTTTCGCCAGAAGAATTTTTAACAAAAAAGTTCGACGAACCAGTTTTTACCCATTTGGAAGTGGAAGATTATTATGCAAGAAAAGATGGGAAACCATTTGTTAAAAATGAGTTTTATTCCAATCCTGAATTGTTTTGTTCCACGTTCCAACGTTTTTTAACAGAAACGGATATTTACATTCCATGCCATTTTTGGAGCAATAAATCCCCATTTATTATCACGAACGAAGATTTAAAAATTCCGAATCTACGTTTGAGTGTAGTTGCGGATATTTCGTGCGATATTGCTGGACCAATTGCATGTACTATTCGACCCAGTAAGATTTCTGATCCAATTTATGGCTATAATCCGCAAACAGAAAAAGAAGATGATTTCCACAAACCAGGAAATATTGCTGTTATGGCAGTGGATAATTTACCATGCGAATTGCCATTGGATGCTTCGGAGGATTTTGGAAACGAATTGATCCGCCAAGTAATGCCGTTTTTATTAAAAGATGACCCAGATACTATTATTGCCCGCGGAACAGAAACAACTTTAGAAGGAAAATTGACAGAAAATTTTGCCTACTTACAACCGTATGTTGACGGACTAGAATAAAGATATTTTTAGAATTCAATTTTATTTAACTACTACTAACGCGATGGAAAAGGGAAACAAGAAAATAATTCGTGGCTGGATTGCATACGATTGGGCAAATTCAGTGTATAATTTAGTTATTTCTTCAGCAATCTTTCCGATTTTCTTCGATAATGTTACCAAGAAAAAATACGCAACGGATACCTTTGGAATCAAAGAATCGGAATACACATTATTTGCTTTCGATTCTGAAAAAGGAAATGTGATGGTCGATTATTTTGGGTTCAATTTATCCTCTTCTGTTCTTTATTCATTGGTTTTGTCCGCATCATTTTTGCTGGTTTCTTTTTTGTCGCCGCTGCTTTCTGGCGTTGCGGATTATTCCGGAAGTAAAAAGAAATTCATACAATTCTTTTGTTATTTGGGTGCATTTTCTTGCATGACCTTATTCTTTTTTGATGCAAATCATTTGGAATGGGGAATGTTGTCTGTGTTCATGGCAAGCATTGGCTATTGGAATAGTTTGGTTTTTTACAATGCGTTTTTACCGGAAATTGCCGATGTGAAAGACCACGATAGAATTTCCGCAAAAGGTTTTACAATGGGCTATTTGGGTTCTATGTTACTGCTGCTAATTTGTCTCGGAATAATCATGGGAATCGGCAAGGAATATACCAAGTATTGCTTCCTTTTAGTTGGATTGTGGTGGATTGGTTTTAGCCAGATTACCTATCGAAGTTTACCAAATAATGTTTACAATAAAAAACCTGAAAAAGGAGTCCTTTGGAAAGGATTCCGAGAATTGAGAATTGTTTTTAAAGAATTTAAAAAAACCAAACGACTAAAAAGATATTTGGTTTCGTTCTTCTTCTTTAATACTGGCGTTCAAACAGTTATGTTAATGGCAACAATTTTTGCGAATAAGGAAATAGCGTGGCCGCAAGGAAGCGGAACAACCGGATTAATTATTGCCATTTTATTGATTCAAATACTTGGCGCAATTGGCGCATTCACGATGTCGAGGATTTCCGAAAAAATCGGGAATATTAGAACTTTGTTTATTTCCGTTTCCATCTGGATTGCAATTTGCGTTTTCGCATATTTCATAAAAACACCTTTTGAATTCTACATACTAGCAAGTGCAGTCGGTTTAGTAATGGGTGGCGTACAAGCAATTGCAAGATCCACGTATTCTAAATTTTTACCAGAAACTACGGACCATGCGAGTTATTTTTCGTTCTACGACGTGAGTGAAAAAATTGGAATTGTCCTTGGAACCTTGTTTTTTGGTTTGATGGAATATTGGACAGGATCTATTCGGTATTCTGTTTTGGCGGTAGGATTTTTCTTCGTTTTTGGCTTATTATTTTTACTATTTGTTCCAAAGGAGGAGGTAATTCAGGAAGCAAAAATACCTGCGTAGGAATAGAATTCGTAGATATTGGTTCACGAAATTAAAGCATAAAAAAAACCGCAAACTCAGAAAGTATGCGGTTTTTTATTTTTTGATGCTATCTCGAAAAGTGCGTAAACTGAAAGTTTTAGAAGAACGGTTTGCGGCTCGGAGATGTGGGCTTCTGGACATAGTTTGTCTCAACCCTTTGCGCAAATGATGTTATGATATGCCGCATTCGGGTGTTACCTGCTCAGTTTTATTGATTCGTTGATCGTTTGGTCAGTGGTAGTTGCTTAGTTAGATTTAACTTAGCCGATACTTAATTTCAATTGTCGTCCAAAACCTTCTCTAAAAATTCGCATTAAAGTTGAAAGTCTTATATCGCTAGCATTATTTTCAATTCTGGAAATATAATTTTTAGTCGTACCACATTTAACAGCCAATTGTTCTTGTGTCATCCCCAATTCTTTTCTTAATTCAAGCATCATAACTCCAATTTTGAATGCTTCAAATCCTTCTTCGAATTCATCTCTTGTATTAGAGCCAATTTTTCCATATTGTTGATTAATCAAATCATCAAGTGAAGTTAATTTTGTATTTATTTTTTTGCTCATAATATCTATTTTTTATTCGTTTTTAATTCTTCGAAATATTGAAATTTTAATTTTTCAGCTAATTCAATTTCTTAAATTCAAGTAATAAATGCAACTTCTTCTAATTGATGATCAGTTGTGTAAAGTTGAAATATATAATATGAGCCAATTTGAAAAATTCTTTATCCTCCAAATTGGTTTTTTCGAGTAATTCTACAAACGACTGTGCAGCATTTAAAAATCCACCGTGCTTTTTTTATTAAGCAATTGTGTTATCATATTCAAGTAACGTTCAATTAGATTATGATACGTTAAAGATTTTTAATCATCACTCGATAGTTTATTCGTTTAAACTTTTCATCGTTTGGGTTATAAAAAGATCTTACGTTAAAATTGGTTTCCGCCAAAACATCCAAGTCAATGATTTTGTCGAACTCGTATAGCCTCCATCTATCTCCTGGCATTATGTCAACAGGTTTACTTGAATAACCTTCAATAAACCAAGCGCGTAAGGCATATTTTCCTTCTTCTAAATGATTTTGAAATTTGCTATAAAGTTCTCCTATCAAATACGGTTCAACTGTACGCAATTTTTCTTCATATCTGAATTCAATTAGATTATTTTCTTTAATAGCTTTCGTTAAAATTTCTATTATCTGTTGTTCTCTTGATGTCATTGAAAGGATTGATTTAAATTCTAATTAGTATTATGTGATTTAGTTCTGACAGGGTATTAAGCATGTCAAATAATGGTTTCAGGCTATGCGCCGTTCCGACTCTTTAAATAAATTGTTGTTCCGAAGTTAGTTATATTTTTTTTATAAAAATCGTTTTTTCCTGTCTGCCATCAGGCAGGGAAGAAAGATTGAAGGCATGGAGCTAAACCCGGGTTATAGGTTGGCCATTGCATACAGTTTTCATGTCGGTGTCCGCGGTTATCGTTCAGAAGTCGAGTAAGATAGGTCATTTGGTTAAAATATTTGTTTTTGTATTAAATTATTGCATACATTTGTGATATCAATATGATATCATTTATATATTACTAATTATGAAAACAGAAAAAATTATAACACCGTTTAATGGTTATTTAGCCGTTGTCATTCTTTTAATAAGTGCAGCATTAATAGCTTTTGGCTTTAGCTCAAACAACAACGTCTTAGGAATTGCACTAATACCATTATTAATTATTATAACGAAGGGTCTAATAGTCGTAAGTCCGAATAGTTCAAAAGTTCTTTTATTGTTTGGAGATTATAAAGGGAGCGTAAAACAAAACGGTTTGTTTTGGATTAACCCCTTGTACACAAGGACAAGTTTGTCGTTGCGAGCAAGAAATTTTGAGAGTGAGAAAATTAAAGTAAACGACAAAATGGGAAACCCAATCATGATTAGCGTTATTTTAGTTTGGAAAGTTAAGGAAACTTTTAAGGCTACGTTTGAAGTAGATAATTACGAAAACTTTATAAGAATTCAAACGGATTCAGCAGTTAGAAAACTTGCTGGTTCTTTTCCGTACGATCATTTTGAAGATGAAAAAGCAACAGTGACATTAAGCACCAATTTCGATGATGTAAATAAAGCACTTGAGCGCGAAGTCACAGAGCGTTTAGAAATAGCCGGGATAGAAGTTGTAGAGTCGAGAATAGGATACTTGGCTTATGCTCCTGA
>CANJSS010000057.1 GCA_947476955.1 Flavobacteriales bacterium | reverse complement strand
TACTTGTGAACGAATCTAACATTTTTCTTGTTAAATTTTCCACTTCTTTATGCGAAGAATATAAAGCACAGGGGTCTAAATTACCCTGCAGCGTTCGAGAATCTCCAATTTCCTTTCGAATAGCACTACTATCCATGTTCCAATCTAAACCAATTGTTGCGCAATTTAATTTTGCAATTGCAGGAATAGAAAGAATTGCTCCTTTCGAAAAGATTGTTAATGGCACCTCCGTTAAGGCATTTGCAATTTTATCCAAGTATTTCAATCCAAATTCGGTATAGTGATCTTTCCCTAAAATTCCAGCCCAAGAATCAAACAATTGAAGCATGTGCGCTCCTGCTTTAACTTGTGCTTTCATATACTGAATTGTCACGTCCGTAATCCGATTTAGCAACTCGTGTGCCAAAGTTGGATTGGTGTACACTAATTTCCTAGATTCCGAGAACGTTTTTGAACCATGCCCTTCAACCATATAGCAAAAAATTGTCCATGGAGCGCCTGCAAAACCAATCAATGGAACTCTTCCATCCAATTCCTTATTCGCAAGTTTAATTGCTTCCAGAACATAGCCTAAACGATCCTCGATATCAAAATTCGTTTCTGCAAATCGCAAGCCTTCTTCGCTACGGATTGTTTTTTCAAACCAAGGTCCTTTCGCTTCTAACATTTGGTATTCGAGTCCCATTGCTTCTGGAACAACCAAAATATCTGAAAAAATAATTGCAGCATCTACACCAAGTATATCAACAGGTTGAACAGTAACTTCTGCTGAAAATTGCGGCGTTTCAACTAATTCTTTAAATCCGGATAATTTTGCACGAACAGCTCTATATTCGGGTAATATTCTGCCAGCTTGACGCATTAACCATACGGGATACCTCTCGATTGTCTCCCCTCGCGCGGCTCTTAAAATAAGATCATTTTTTAATTCCATTGCCAACAAAGATAATCATTCCTTTTATTTTGAATCGTTCCAAAACATAACTACCATATTATTGGTGTTTTTCCAATTTCCAAAAGATAGTTATTCGCTTGACTAAAATGCTTAGAACCAAAGAATCCGCGGTATGCTGACAATGGCGAGGGATGCACCGTTTTGAGAACTAAATTATGTTTTAAATCCAATTTTACTGCTTTATTTTGGGCTTTTGATCCCCATAAAAAATAAACAATTTCAATTTTTTGCTGGTTAATTGCTGACAGTATTGCGTCGGTGAAAAGTTCCCAGCCTTTTCCTGCATGGCTATCTGGTTTCCCCTCTTCCACGGTTAAAACTGTATTTAACAACAAAACACCTTGCTCCGCCCAGCGTCGAAGATTGCCATTTGCATGAATTGGTTTTCCAATATCGCTTTCTAATTCTTTGAAAATATTGGAGAGACTTTTAGGATATGGAAAAACAGCTTCTTCCACCGAAAAACATAATCCATGTGCAAATCCTCTCGTAGGATAAGGATCTTGGCCAAGAATTACAACTTTTACACTTCCTAATGGACAAAGATTTAAAGCTTGAAATATTTCTAATTTTTTCGGGAAAATGCAATCGCCAGTTGAAATGTATTGTAAATCTAAAAATGCCATTAACTCCTTGAAATAAGGTTTGCACATTTCATCCTTCAATGCTTCTTTCCAGGAATTTTCCAATTCAATTTCCATATCGTTGAAATTTACATTCAAAATTAGCACATTAGAAGCAATTGCAAATAGAACATTTCATTTATCTTTGTTACTATGATAAATAAACTAATTTTCTGCTTTGTTCTAGCATTTATATCTTCATGTGGTGATTCGAAATCAAAAGAAACTGTTTTACCAGAAGTTACTGAGGATAACTCCAAACAAACGGTTGAAAAAATGGCTGAAAGACATATTGAAAGCAAACTTTCAATTCCAGCAACTGAAAAATACACGTATAAAATTTATAAGGAGCATTTGGATGACGATGGAAAAATCGATGCAATAATTACGGTGAATAGACTGGAATTTGCGATGGACGAAGCATCCAGATCTAACAACACTGCAAAATTGGCTGAAATCGGTTTTATGGGAAACTATAACTTTTTATTTTTATTCGATGGTGGACTAAACATGATTTCTCCACAAATTGCTATTCCATCTAGTCCTATGGCTGAATTAGTTGTTTCCTTTGAGAATATTCAATCCGATAAATTCAAAGACGTATTAGTTGATTTCCGAATAAAAAATGCCTCTTACAAAGATTACTACGTGATCTCAAACCATATTCCAAGAAGGGTTTTTCAATGGAAAAATTACGATGGTTTAACGAGTAAGATCTCGGAGGCTTACTATTTTGAGTACGGCGATGGAACGATGACAGAAATGAAGGATATTCTTGTGAAAAAAGCTATTCTAAAACAACCCACCAAAGAAGTCGACGTATCGAAATATGCGCCGGAACTAACTAAAACGGATGAACTTGTTTTCCGCTTTTTTTACCACCCAAAAGAAGGTAAATATATGACAATGAGGAAATAATAAACAAGACGAAGTCAAACTGAATCCGCCTTGTTTAATTTCCATTCGTTTAACTTCTGTTTATTTAGAAAGATCCTCTTAAAGTAATATTAAAGTTTCTTCCTGGCGCGGAAATATTAGAAGCAAAAACACGGTAGTTCTGATCTAGAATATTCTCGCAAGCAACTTGCAACGATACGAATTTATTGAATTGGTAAGATAATCGCGCATTGACAGTAAACCAAGATGGCATTCCGTCAGGCAAAGCGAACGCCTGATTATCTTCTCCCGAAGGACTATAATCAGCAATTCGTTTTCGAGCGCTGTAGTGCACAAATACATCTGCACGGAACTTTTTATCCATTATTTGAATCCCAAATTTCCCAAATGCTGGTGGAATATGATCCAATGGAACCGCTGTTGATTCGGTTACAATTCTTGCCTTAGTGTAATTATAGGTAGCATACACCAAAACATTGTTGTTGATTCTATCATTCAACGCTAATTCCAATCCATATAAATAGGCATTATTTGCATTTGTGGTAGCGACAACTCTACTCATCGTTCCAGCATAAAAAAGTGAATCCTGTCCTTGAAAAGTGAAGTTTTGAACCGTCAATGCGTTGCGATACAAGGTATAAAAACCAGTTGCCTGTATAGACAATCCATTGTCAAATTGATTGGATATTCCAATCTCACCATTATAGGTATATTCTGGTTTTAAGTTTGGATTTGGGACAAAAATTGTTCCTGCCGTAGATTCAAATACTTTGCTTAGATCATCTACATTTGGCGCTCTGAATCCAGTTGATAAAGCTGTTGTAATGCGACATTCCTCTGTTGGCATATAGATTAATCCAATCGAACCATTTAAGGAATTATTGTTCTGCTTTGCTTCTTTAAATGGAAAATTAAAAAATGTAGTATCCGTAAATTTTGCATTCAGTCCAACATTTGAAAAGCGCAATCCATCGTTTAGAATTAATTTTTCGCTTAGTTCTATGGTATGCGTGGCATAAACCGCGATGGAATTCATGGATGCACCACCGGATGCATAGCGCGTATCCAAAGGAGATTCAAGACCAGTTGAAATATCTTTCACAAAAGCAGTAGAATTAACACTGTTGTACCAGCCTTCCACGCCATAGCGAATTTCATTTCTTCCAATATATTTTGCAAAATCCAAATTTGCAGTGAAAATATCCAAGTTTTCAATGCGGTGGTTTTGTGCTACTTTTTGATATCTTCGATCAATTCTGCTTTCCTCAATTTGCTGGTATCCAACAACTAATCTAGCTTGATCGTACAAAATAGTATTTTTTGAAATATCCAAAGTATAAGAAGCTAACAATCGATTTTGAGGACCATAATACCATTCGCCAAACTTTGGTTTTCCGTTAGACATTTGTGTCAAACGATCATACCGATCAATATTTGTAGAAGTGGAATATTGAAGGTTTACGGTATGTTTTACAAATTCATTTTGTTTGAAGAGGAATTTCTGCAACAAATCATATTGCGCGTAACCTGAACCAACTTGTAAATTCGTATCTGCGTTAATAACCATCGAATCTTTTCCGTTAAATTGTTGCGCGTACCAAGGTCGCGATCCAAAATTCCCAACAGAGGGTTCCCGATTGGCACCTTGGCGCAAATCCCCAAAATTGGAATACGTGAATGAAGTTAACGCACCGAATTTTTTTCCACCTACGGAAACATCCGCATGTGCAGCGTAGCCAGAAACTGCAGACATGTAGCGGGTATAAGCATTTGCTTTGACCTTCGTTTTACCATTTGTGGAAAGAATTGGATTTTTTGTTGTGAAAGCCATTACACCGCCCAAAGCATCGGAACCATAAACAACTGATCCGGGTCCGTAAACAATTTCAATACGATCCATTATCGCATTGTCCAAAGTCAGAATATTTTGTAGATGTCCACCACGGTATATCGCATTGTTCATACGGATGCCATCCACCACTATCAATACTTTGTTTGTTTCAAATCCACGAATTATAGGCGATCCGCCGCCTAGTTGCGATTTTTGAACCATTATATTCCCTGCATTTGCGAGTACATCTGCAGTGGATGTTTGGTTCATATTTTGTATTTCCGAAGTGCGGATGACTTGTATTTTTTGTACTACATCTTTTTTCTTTTCTTCGAACCTACTCGCAGAAACAACAACCTCATCCATTTCATTGTATTTCTCTTTTAACTTAATGGTGTATTTATTAATTTTTAATTTGGAAAGTGTTGTATAATACAAATCGTAACCGTTTTTTCTGAAGTATATTTCTTGGGTTTCTGAAACATCTTTAACCGTAATTATACCCTCTTCGCCTGTTATTGCAAAAGGATATCCTTCATTCCATTTAACAACTTCAACACCCGGAATAGGCTGAAGAGTTTGCTCATCTATTACAGTGATAATTTGAGCTTGTGACACTAAAATAGTGCACAAGCAAACTAAAAGTAAGCTTATTTTTTTCATTTGAAATTAATTAGTTAAAACCGAGCTGTTGGTTGGATTCAAAACCCATCCCTGTATAATTTCTAACTGTTTTCTGGTGGTGGAGATTCTATTTCACTCGTACTTTGAAGGATCGATTCTTCGAAGTGAAAATTAGGTCTTGGTAAATATGTTTTATACAAGTTAGGGATTTTTATTTCAAAAAAGGAAATACTTAATGGAAAATGTAAGGTTTTCAACCAATTAAAAAGTGGCGTTGGATTACCATCGTCGCCCAAATTTATGGAGACGGTTTGTTCCAGTTTTTTAAAAAGTAGCGTTTCCTGTTTATCTGAAATGCATTCCATGTAGGTTTTTCCTTCAGCAGTTTCATGGCTACGCACAACATCAAAAAGATTTCCGTGGTAATTGAATTCATTTTTCTTTAACCAAATTAATTCCTCCAATTGGTTTTTATCGAATTCAAAAATAACGAGCTCATCTTTGGGCACTCCTTGCTTTAAAACGAGCTTGATTTCTTTTTTTAGGTGGTAATGCGAAAATTCAAAATAGGCAACAAACCCGATGATTTGCCAAATCACCAAAAAGAATAAACTATAAGAAACTAGTTTTCGCACAAACAAAAGTATACATTTGATTCACAAAAAAAATAGAATACATTATTTTTTTGAATAGAAGATACACGTCAAATGAAAGGAATTATAACTTCTGCAAAAACTTTTCGCTATTTTACAAAAGGAGATCCTTTAAAAGCAAAGCACATTGTTTATGTTTTGCATGGTTACGGGCAGCTTGCAGAATTTTTTATTCGGAAATTTCAGCATTTATCTGATGCGTATTTCATTGTTGCACCGGAAGGAATGCACCGTTTCTATTTGTCAGGATCTTCCGGAAGAGTTGGCGCTTCTTGGATGACAAAAGAAGATCGAGAAACGGATATTCAAGACAATTTAAACTGGCTAAACGCCTTGGATAGGGAATTATGTGGCAAATATACATTTGAAAAAAAACACCTCGTTGGTTTCTCACAAGGCGGTCCAACAGCTATTCGCTGGCAGTTCCAAGGAAATTTAAAAGCATATCAACTCATTGTTTGGGCGAGTGTTTTTCCGCCAGATTTGCAACTGGATAACGAAATTAGAGTTTCTACAACAGCTAAAAATTATTTTGTGATAGGTGAAAAAGACGAATTTCACACCTTGGATCAGCAGAATGAAGCGATAGTAACCTATGAATTAAATGGTTTTATTTCATTGCATTTTGATGGCCAGCACGATATTGAACCAAAATTAATTCAAAAGTTGCTGGAAGAACTTTGATGTCAATTCACAAAGAACTTTTTTTATTTGGCACAATTTCTGATATTTGCACCGAAAACAAAAAAACATGAAAATTTTATTCACCATTTTTACCCTTTTTTCATTGACTAGCTTTGGTCAAGACGCAAAATCTCAAGGTATTTTGGACAAGCTTTCCACGAAAATGAAAAGCCAAAAATCGTTCTACATTGAATTTAGTGCGAATATTAAAAACACCACTTCAGGCACGAACGAGTCGGAAACAGGAAAAGGCTGGGTAAAAGGTTCTAAATTCTATGCCTCTTATGGAGAAAATACAATCGTCTCCAACGGTGTGAAAACATGGACGATAGTAAAGGAAGAAAAATCCGTTTACGAAACAGACGCAAATGAATCGGACGAAGAATCTATGAATCCTAAAAAATTAATGACAATTTGGGAAAGTGGTTTTAAAAATAAGTACGAAAAAGAAGATAAATTGAACAACGAAGCAGTTCATGTAATTAATTTATTCCCGAAAAACCCTGCAAAAGTGGATTATCACACTATTACAGTTTATATTTCAAAAACATCCAACGAATTAAAAAAAGCAGTCATGAAGTCCAAAGATGGAACAACAATGACATATTCACTGTCAAAATTCACTTCCAATCCTGAAATTGAAGATTCAAAGTTTGTTTTTGATCTTAAAAAATATCCGGGATATAACTTGATTAAAGACTAACGAGATCAAAGAATAACGAAGTAAATCTTAATTTTATAAAATACTTAACTGAAAAAGGCTGCTAATTAGCAGCTTTTTTCGTTTCTTATAAACGGAAATTACTTCTTCTTCTTTTTTAACTTTTGACCTTTCGTAATTGGTCGGCCATATTTTTCTTGCTTCATTTTTTTCCAGTCTTTCCTGACATTTACCTTCTGGTTTTTCTCGGATTTTTCATGGAATGCAGGTCCTACATTTTCCCGTTTAGCAATTTTAATTTCAATGTTTGGCATGAGGTTTTTCGGCTCTTCAATTGGAATTAATAGCGATGAAAACTCCAAATTTTCTGGTAAATCCAGATAGCTTATTTTGTTTACTCCTAAAGCTACGTCAATACTATCGCTTACCACTTTTTCGAAGTCTGAAAATAGACTAATTGCAACGCCTTCTTTATCTGCCCTTCCCGTTCTACCAATTCGGTGGATAAAATTCTCAAAATCATCTGGTGCATCAAAATTAATAACGTGCGTCACGCCGGAGATGTCTAATCCTCTGGAAATAATATCTGTTGCAATTAGAATTGAAACTTCACCGAGTTGAAATTTATTTACAACATCAAACCGTGCATTTTGCGATTTATTGGAGTGGATTACGCCTACTCGATCGTCAAACTTTTCCTTTAAACGCTCAAAAACTAAGTCTGCGAATGATTTACTGGAAACAAAAACGAGTACTTTTTGCATTTCGGTATTACTTTCCAATAAATCCTCCAACAAATTCAATTTAGTATGAAAATTCGGAACTTTGTAGCCTGTTAATTGAATGTTTTCGAGAGGAGTTCCTGCCGGCGCAGCTTCTATCTTTACAGGAGCAATAAAATAATCCTGAATCAGCGTTTCCACTTCTTCGTTCATTGTTGCAGAAAAGAGCATACTTTGCTTTTTAACTGGCAATAGATCCAAAACATTGTGCAATTGGTGTCTAAATCCGAGATTAAACATTTCGTCCACCTCGTCAACAACCAACCGTTTTATGCTTTTAAGTACCAAATCTCCACGCAACGCCAAATCCAATAATCTTCCAGGAGTTGCCACGAGTACATCCAATCCCAAGGCCATTTTTTCTGCTTGTGTTCGAATATTTACACCACCATAAACGCCAACAACTGTTAAAGTCATATAGTTCGATAATTGTTCCACTGTTTCGACAACTTGCGCAACTAATTCGCGCGTGGGAACAATAATCAGAATTTGCGGCAATCTTTCTTTCGAAAATTTCCATTGTCTCAGGGTTGGAAGCAAGTATGCTAAAGTCTTACCTGTTCCTGTCTGCGCTATTCCAAGCATATCTTTTCCGGACATAATCACTGGAAAAGCTTTCTGTTGAATCGTAGTGGGAATTGAATACCCAAGATCATCCAATGCAGTGAACAAAGCTTTATTCAGATTTAAATCATCAAATGTTGTTTGTTCCATATTTTGATATATTATTTTCATCAATACGGCCCAAACAAAAAGCACCCTATCAAATAGAAATTCACTGTTTTATATTAATAATTTACCAATTCGTTTATGGCAGATTTCAACCTGTCTTTTGGCAAGAATTGATTTTCCAATGGAATAGAAAACGGAACTGGTGTATCGATAGAAGCGATTCTTTTTACTGGTGCATCCAGATCCGAAAAACAATTTTCTGTAATAAGTGCAGCAATTTCACCACCAATTCCTCCAGTCATACAATCTTCATGTAAAACAAGCACCTTTCCTGTTTTCCGCACTGCATTATAAATTGCTGCTGTATCTAACGGAAGTAAGGTTCTCAAATCAACAATTTCAGCAGATAATTCCGGATGTTGTGCCATTGCTTCTGTTGCCCAATGTACCCCTAATCCGTAAGTAATAATCGTTAAATCTTTTCCTTCCGCTACGGTTCTTGCTTTCCCAATTTCGACCGTATAATATTCATTAGGAATTTCTTCCTTCAAACTTCTGTACAAATATTTATGTTCAAAAACCAAGACAGGATTTGGATCTTCAATAGCGGCATTCAAAAGGCCTTTTGCGTCATACGGCGTAGAAGCGTAAACCACCTTTAGTCCGGGAGTGTGAACAAACCATGCTTCGTTGCTTTGCGAATGAAATGGACCAGCAGCTGTACCTGCGCCAGTTGGCATTCGAACCACAACATCGGCATTTTGTCCCCAGCGCCAATGAATTTTAGCTAAATTATTAATAATTTGATTAAAACCACACGTTACAAAATCAGCAAATTGCATTTCAACAATTGCTTTCATTCCTGAGATAGACAAACCTAGACCAGCGCCAACGATAGCAGATTCACAGATTGGTGTGTTTCGCACCCTACCTTTTCCGAATTGCTCAACAAATCCTTCGGTAACTTTAAATGCGCCACCATATTCTGCAATATCTTGTCCCATGATTACTAAATCCGGGTATTTCTCCATCGATTGGCGTAAAGCATCTTGAATGGCATCTATAAAACGCTTTTCACTTTTTTCGCCTACTGCTGGAATTACCTCTTGTTTAAAAGGAGCGTATACATCAGAAAGCTCCAGTTCCATGGAAGGTTCGATTGAGTTTTCAGCATTTGCAGCATCAAATCCAGTTTGAATCTCTACTTTAATGTCTTTTCGAATAGCTTCACAATTTTCTTTGGTTAATACGCCAATTTCCTTTAAATACCATTCAAAATTATCAATCGGATCTTGTTTAGACCATTCCTCTTGCAGTCCTTCCGGATAATATTTAGTTCCCGAAGCTTCTTCATGTCCCCGCATTCTGAACGTCATCATTTCCAATAGAAAAGGTCTTGGATTTTCGCGAATATCTTCGTTTATTTTTCGAACAGCTCGAATAACATCCAAAATATTATTTCCATTTACCTGAACAGCTTCCATTCCATAACCAATTCCTTTATCGATAAATTGCTTACACCGAAATTGCTCGGAGGAAGGAGTTGAAAGTCCCCAACAATTGTTTTCTACGGCAAAAATAACCGGAAGATCCCAAACAGCTGCGACATTAAGAGATTCATGAAAATCTCCTTCTGAAGCGCCTCCATCACCAGTAAATACGATAGTAGATTTTTTCTCGTTTTTTAATTTTGCAGCTAATGCAATTCCGTCCGCGATACCAAGTTGGGGACCGAGGTGAGAAATCATGCCAACAATTTTATATTCTTGCGTTCCAAAGTGAAACGATCGATCACGTCCTTTTGTGAAACCGGACATTTTTCCCTGAAATTGCGCGAATAAGCGTTGCAAAGGAATTCCCCTTGCCGTAAATACGCCTAAATTCCTGTGCATTGGTAAAATATACTCTTCTGGACGCATCGCATAGGTGCAACCAACAGAAATAGCTTCTTGTCCCCATCCGGAAAACCACTTTGTTATTTTTCCTTGACGCAGAAGAATAAGCATCTTTTCCTCGATTAAACGAGGTTTTATGAGTGTTTTATAGATTGTTAATAGCTCTTCGTCATCAAATCCGTCGCGATTAAAATCGATGTATCTTTTTTCTAAAACGTCCATTATTTACTGATTGGAATTGGAGCTGCAAAATTAATCGAATTTGTGTCAGAAAACAGTAAAACGCCTTAAATATTTATGACAAAAAAAGGCTGATCTATATTGACCAACCTTTTAAATTTTATTTTTTTTTGATTATACCAATCCTTGGTCAATCATAGAATCTGCAACTTTCACGAAACCTGCGATATTTGCACCTTTAACGTAATCTACATTTCCGTTTGCATCTTTACCATATTTCACACATGCTTCATGAATAGAAACCATGATTGCGTGTAATTTGGAATCTACTTCTTCCGCTGTCCAAGACATACGTAGAGAGTTTTGAGACATTTCCAAACCGGAAGTTGCAACACCACCTGCATTTGATGCTTTTCCTGGAGAAAATAAGATATTCGCAGCCTGGAACGCTGAAATTGCTTCTGGAGTGGAAGGCATATTAGCGCCTTCTGCAACACATTTCACGCCATTTGCTATTAATACTTTCGCTTCGTCGCCATTTAACTCATTTTGCGTAGCACAAGGCAATGCGATATCCACTTTGACTTCCCATGGACGTTTTCCTGCAATAAATTTAGCAGTTGGATATTTTGCAGTATATTCAGAGATCCTTCCTCTTTTAACATTTTTCAATTCCATTACGAATGCTAATTTATCTGCATCGATACCTGTTTCGTCTAAAATATATCCTTCAGAATCTGACATAGTTACAACTTTAGCCCCGAGCTGCGTTGCTTTTTCACAAGCATATTGAGCAACATTTCCAGAACCGGAAACTGCAACAACCTTTCCTTGAAAAGAATCCCCTTTCGTAGCAAGCATTTCTTTTGCAAAATATACCGTTCCATAACCAGTTGCTTCTGGACGGATCAAGGATCCACCCCAATTTCGTGCTTTACCAGTTAAGACACCCGTAAATTCATTACGAATTCTTTTATATTGACCAAACATGTATCCAATTTCTCGACCACCAACACCGATATCACCAGCAGGAACATCCGTATCTGCTCCGATATGACGAGAAAGTTCCGTCATGAAAGATTGACAAAATTTCATCACTTCGTTATCTGATTTTCCTTTTGGGTCGAAATCAGAGCCACCTTTTCCACCACCCATTGGCAATGTTGTAAGGGAGTTTTTAAAAACTTGCTCAAATCCTAAGAATTTAAGAATTGACAAATTCACAGAAGGATGGAAACGCAATCCACCTTTGTATGGCCCGATTGCAGAATTAAATTCCACACGGTAACCTCTATTTACCTGAATTTCTCCTTTATCATCCAACCAAGGAACTCGGAAGATTATTGTTCTTTCCGGCTCAACCATGCGGTCTAAAATCTTAGCCGCTTTGTATTTCGGATTTTCTTCAATCACAGGAATAACAGCTTCTGCAACTTCGTGCACCGCTTGAATAAATTCTTTCTCGTGACCATTTGTAGCCTTCACTTTTTCCATGAACGCATCAATTTCTGCTTGATAATTATTTGACATTACTCTTCTGTTTAATTAAAATCAATACAAATGTATATATTTTTTATAGGAAAAAATTGAAATCCTAAAATATTGTTATTCTCGATGAGAAGTTAAAAATATTCATTGGCAACATTGATTTAGTCATTTTTTTACCATAAAAAAAAATAGTCCGAGGATCCTTGCATTTATTTTAAGCAACTTTGTCTAAATTTGAGCGTCTAAAAAAATACATTCCAAAACAAAATGAAAAATATTCTATTTACAATAAGCATAATTTTAGTTTCATTTCAATCCAATTCACAAGTGCAACTTTGTTTGGGTGATGACGCAACAGTATGCCAAGGACAAACGGTTCAGATTACAAATTGTGGACCATCCGGCGGAACTGTTTCGAATGGAATTGTACTAAATAACCCAGTTACTATCCCTCAATTGTGGGATGATACATGGTCAGGAGTTATTCCAATCGGATTTAATTTCAATTTCTATGGTACAAATTATTCGCAATGTGTTATTGGCTCCAATGGATTGGTAAGCTTCAATACTGGTTTTGCGAATGGCGGTTGTCCTTGGAGTCTTGTAGGACAAGGAACACTTCCAAGTGGTAATTTAACTGCCACAAGAAATTCAGCGATGTTGTTTTATTCGGATATTAATCCATCCCAAGCACCAATTGGTCCAATTAAATACCAAACAATCGGCACTGCACCAAATAGACTATTCGTTGTTTTATTTGAAAGTGTGAATGCTTTTCAATGCCCAAATACATGCTATTATGGCGCACTGATTTTTTATGAAACAACCAATAAAGTTGACATGATGATTGGTCAAAAACCATCCTGTAGCTGGAATGGAGGATTGGCAATACAAGGTGTGAATAGCCCATCTGGAGCAACTGCAACAATTACACCAGGGAGAAATAATTCAGTTTGGACAGCAAATCAGGATGGAAGAAGATTTACACCAACTTCCCCAACAAATACAACTGCTTACACGGTTGCATCCACACAATATGTTACGGTGACTTCTTCAACAGCATCGAATGTTCAATGGGCAAATACAGCAAATGCTACTACAGCACCTTATAATAATGGCGTATTAAATGTTACTACAATTCTTCCGGGAACGACAGGATATTACCTCACTGCAGCTGCTTGTAATGCATCTGTAGGTGGTTTGAGTGATACAACATGGATTACCCGTGTAAGTTCTACTGTAACCGCAACTTCCACTCCTGACATTTGTAGCTCAGGAATAGGAACAGTTACTGCAAATCCTGGTTTAGGATTGGCTCCTTTCACCTTTAATTGGCCTGCTTTGGGCGCTACTACTCAGACGGTAACTGGCGTTGGAGGCGGAGCATACATTGTTCAAATGGTTGATGCAAATGGTTGTGCTTCTTCTACAAATGTGATTGTTGGTAATACGCCTGCATCCTTTACTGGAGCAACAACAATTGTTTCTTGTCCAGGTGGATTAGATGGAACTGCGACAGCAACGATGACCCCTGCGCTTGGAACAGTTTCTTATTTATGGAACGATCCTGCTCAGCAAACAACAGCAATAGCAACAGGCTTAGCTGCAGGAACTTATAGCTGCACTGTTACATCTACAATTGGTTGTTTTGGAACAGTAAATGTAACAGTAACTGAAATTCCAGGAATGATTGCAACAATTGCTACCCAAACCGATGTAACATGCAATTCGGATAACGACGGAATTTTAATTTACACCATTACGCAGGGAACTGCACCTTATAGTTACGTTTGGGATAATTCAGTTTCAACGACTAATTCTGCCACAGATCTTTTTGCAGGAGTGCACATACTAACAATTACCGATGCAAATGGTTGTGTTATAACTGCAACAGAAACAATTGATGAGCCAGCTCCATTAACAATAACAGCACTAACGCCAGATACTCAAATATGTCCTGAAGATGATATTCAGCTAGATGTTACAGGAAGTGGCGGTTCATCAGCTTATACTTTCACATGGAGTGAAAATGGAATTATAATAGGAACAGGAACATCAATTATTGTTGACCCTTTAAATACGAATACTATTTACTGTGTGGAATTATCTGAAGTATGTGGGTCACCTACTACAACAGAATGCACTGAAATCGTTTTTCCAACTCCAATTGTACCAAATATAACTCCAAATAAATTAGAAGATTGTACACCAGCGGTTTTTGAGTTTGAGAACAGTTCTTCCAATCCTACTGAGATTGCCACTACCTATTTCCAATTTTCGGATGGCAGCAGTTACATGGAAATCGGAGACGATTCCACGTCTAACTTATTTATTATTCCGAGCATGTATTCTGCAAATATGACTATCACTTCCATATACGGATGCGTTTACACTGGATCATTTATTGATTTAATTGAGGTAAAACCATTACCAACTGCAGATTTTACATTTTCTTCAAATCCTGCTTCGTTTTTTGAGACTACTATTCAACTGCAAGACCGTTCTACATCAGATGTTGTAGATTGGAATTGGCTGAGTACAGGTTCCATACCAGCATACAGTGATTCAAAGAATCCAAACTTTACCTTTCCTGAAGGCATTGTTGGAGACTATCCTGTAACTTTAATTGTAACTACAGATAATGGCTGCACCGACACATTAACCGTTATTATGCATATTGTTCAGGATGTGATATTTTATTCTCCAAATACTTTCACACCAGATGGAGATGAGCACAATCAGTCATGGGGAATATATGTTGAGGGAATAGATATTTACGATTTCAATTTATATATTTTCAACCGTTGGGGAGAAATTATATGGGAGTCGCACGATGTGAATTCAAAATGGGATGGAACATATAACGGTCAGATTGTTTCAGCAGGAACTTACGTTTGGAAAGCGGACGCGAAGGACATGCTGAACGATGGTAAACATGAGTTTAACGGTTATATTAATGTTCTGAAATAGATATTTTTAAATTAATTTTGAAAGGGAGAAAAAATTCTCCCTTTTTTTATGTCTTTTAGTTAAACGCATAACTAGTTTCAAAAAATATAGTAATTTTGAGTAAATCTATTCCAATGAAAAAAATCTTATTTCCCTTGTTTTTTGGGGCAATTGTATCCGCAACTTTATCGTGTGACGTTCTTAATGAAGCAGCTTCATTAATTCCACCATCTGCCCCTGTTGCGACAAAACCGCAATTAAGCAATTCTGACGTTATTGCAGGACTTAAAGAAGCTTTGAATGTAGGAATTAACAATTCTGTGAGTTTAACTTCTGTAACCGATGGTTTTTTAGGGAATTCATCCATCCGTCTGCCATTTCCTGAGGACGCTATGAAAGTAAAGCAAAAAGCCCTAGACTGGGGATTAACTAATCAAGTAGAGAAATTTGAAACGACTTTGAACCGTGCAGCAGAAGAGGCAACAAAAGAAGCATTACCAATTTTTAAAGATGCTATATTGAATATGACTATTTCTGATGGTTTTGCAATATTGAATGGTGGCGATGGAGCGGCAACGAAATTTTTGAGGAACGCCACAACAACAAAATTGGTTGCAGCATTCTCTCCAAAGGTAGAAGCTGCAATCGCGAAAGTTAAACTAACGGAATATTGGAATCCAATAATCACAAAATACAACAGCGCCATGACTTTAACCGGTGGTGAAAAGTTGAATCCTGATTTGAACAAATATGTAACCGAAAAAGCGATATTAGGCTTGTTTATAATGGTTGAAAAGGAGGAAAATAAAATCCGGAAAGATCCTATGGCTCGCGTAAATTCAATTCTCCAAAAAGTCTTCGGAAGTATTTCTTCCAATTGAAAAAATAAAAATCAGGAAGTGCTGTTGGTTTAAACAGCACTTTTTTTTTATTGTAAATCTATGTATTTTGCACCCTCAGAGCTTGTTCTAAATTTCAAAAATCAGGTTTACCATCTTGGTTTATCGCCAGAAAATATTTCAGACAAAATAATTCTTGTTGGGGATCAAGACCGTGTTGCATTGATTTCGAAATGCTTTGATACTATTGAGCATCGCTCTCAGCACCGCGAATTCATTTGCCATACCGGAACTTATCAAGGAAAACGAATCAGTGCTATCTCAACTGGAATAGGAACAGACAATATTGACATTACCCTAAATGAGCTGGATGCTTTGGTTAATATAGATTTGTTGAAAAGAGAAGAAAAAGCACAAAAAAAAGCCTTAACCATTATTCGGATTGGAACTTGTGGAATTCTGCAACCTGAAATTCCTATTCATTCCTATATCGTTTCTTCGCATGCGTTTGGCTTAGATAATATTGCTCATTTTTATGCAGTAAATTTCTCGGAAGAAGAATTAAACCTTG
>CANJSS010000056.1 GCA_947476955.1 Flavobacteriales bacterium | reverse complement strand
CTTTTCCGTTTTTTAGCAAATGAAATTTATTTCAATGAAGATTAAAAAAAGGAAAAGTAACTGGTTTTTCACCGAAAAATAGATGCTTTTATCCACTGCACGTCCCAGAACTGGTTCTTGTAAAAAATCCAGTCGTGGGCACTCTGATAAAAGCATCTGATCGCAAGACAGGTGCTTTATCTTTTTCGCAAATGAAATTTATTTCATTGAAGATAGAAAAAAGGATACCTAAACCCTATAAACAAGATGAAACAGCTTTATAGCTTTACAAAATGTTTAGAATCTGAACCAATAACAACACGATAAAACCCGGGTGAAAGAGTCGAAATATCAAGCGTAGTTAGGAAGGATTGACAAAAAGAAGAGAAAACAACTCTACCCTGTTGGTCTTCAATGGCAATTACCTTTCCAATGTTACCTTCCTCTAATTCTAAGGTTAGAATATTTTCTACTGGATTTGGAAAAATCGAAAAACTATTTGAACCAATAAGTTCTTTTACAGATACTAATGGAGCCACATCGCAAATAAAGAATGACCGATCTGAAGTGTTTCCATTCCCTAATTGTCCTGCATAATTTGTTCCAACAGAGCAAAAACTTGAACGATCAACGCTTAAACCAACAGTATGGTAACCGAATAAATTTGATCCATTAGAAGCTCCTTTGGCAGCAGAAACAGCTACCCAATCCTGCTCAACCGCAACTAAAATAGGACTGTTTTCTTGTGATGTGGTACCATTTCCAAGTTGTCCAAATCCATTATATCCCCATGACCAAAGCGTACTATCCGTTTTTATGGCGAAAGAAAAACTGGAGCCTGCGCAGATTAAACCCCAATCAATTTCATTGCCGACCTGAATCGGTGATTCATAATTTATGTTGTTCAACGTTCCCAATTGACCGTTACCATTAAAACCCCATGACCATAACGTTTTCGGTTGCTTGATCGCTAGAGAAAACATAAATCCAGCAGATATTGTTTCCCAATCTGATGCTATTCCGACTTGAACTGGAATATTTACGTCGACTAAAGATCCAATTCCTAGTTGACCAAGACCATTGTACCCCCAAGACCAAAGCGAATTATCGTTTTTTAAAGCAAGCGAATGAGCACCTCCACAACTGCTTAATTTCCAATCTGTAGCCATACCTATTTGTTGGGGAGTTAGTGCATTAACGTTTGATTGATTACCAATTTGTCCATATTCATTGTATCCCCAGCCCCAAAGTGTACCATTATCTTTTGTGCAAAGTGAGTGACCTAAACCAGCAGAAATACGCTTCCAATCTGTATCAGTCCCTACTTGAATTGGACTGTTTTCATTTACGGTAGAGGCGTTACCCAATTGGTTTACACTATTATTACCCCAAATCCATAGAGTACCATTCGATTTTAGTGCCAAAGCATGAAAAGCACCGCATGCGATTTCTTTCCAATCTTGATCCGTACCTATTTGAACTGGTTCTGTTTGTTGTGTATTATTTCCAATACCCAACTGACCATCGCCATTAAAACCCCATGACCACAAAGTACTATCGGATCGCAATGCTAAATTAAATTCTGTTCCTGATTCTATTTTTAACCAAGTTAGCTGCGCATTAGTTAGGACAGGAAGAAAGAGAATGGTAATTAGTATCAAACGTAAACGCATCCTATAAATTTTAAAAGTTTCTAAACTTGAATAAAAAAGTAAGTTTCAGATCTGGTTAGAGAAGTTATTAGCTTAGCACTGTTCCCAACAGATTCTATCCTTTAATTTTTTTCGAAAGTTAAGTAATCTGTCCCACCATTTCCGCCGCTGACATCTTCCAAACGGATTTTTTTCGCTGTTTGTTCCAAAATATGCCAATCATCGTTCAGCTCATCAAATGGCGAAGTAGTTCCAAAATCTAAAATTAACACTGGGTAAGTATCATCTGTTCCTTCTGAATAAGTTCCCGTAACTGATAAACTGTTTTTCGTTGCTGAAACAGTTCCGTTGCTAAAAACGAACGAATACCCTGTAAAATGGTATAATTCGTCTACCGTATCATCTTTGTATTCTGTAATTCTCCATGTTCCATCTTGCAAAGAATTCACGACTGCTTGAGATGAATTATCGTCTTTTTTACATGAAGTTATACTGCTTGTAACAATTACAAAGAGAAGGGTAAGCATTATTATATTTTTCATGTTCTTTAATTTGAAATTTAGTTATGTATTCTTTCAAAGCTACACTATTTTTCCGAATCATGCACTTTTTAAATTCAAACCAGTAGTTTTTTCATTCAATAATATTCTGAAATAAATGTAATGATCCAACAGAAAATCAGATTATAAATTGAACGAATTGGTTTTTAAACCTACAACATAAACTATCTGCAAAAACCTATATTTTCACAAAGGGTTTTTGGAAGACTTTAGCATCCTGCTGCAAACGAATGAAATAAACACCATGCTGAAGTTCTGACAGTTCCAATTGCACCGCAACAATTTTTTCCTCCGAAAAAACGGTTTTCGATTGAATCAAATTACCTTGCATATCAAAGACAAAAATGTCGGTCGAATTGGAAGTATTGGCAGAATTATCAAATGCAACCTGCAGGATTCCTTGCGTAGGATTCGGATAAATGTTCAGGATTTCGCCAATTGGTAATTCCAAGCATTCCGTATACGCTCTGCCCGGTGAACCGCCTTCGCACCCAACAAACCATGAACTTGCAGAATTAGGATCCGTGTATCCATTTTGGTAGGAATATTCCAAAGTGTAATCCTCATAAGATGGTTTGTTCGCCCAACTATTTGAATTTCCAAAAAGAACACTCGTAATTAGTCGGTTGTTAGCATCGTATAAACGCAAAGCATCCTGCGAATCAATTCCAAACGCAAAGGTTCCAATTCGATTTTCAACCGTTGGATGGCGGTTTTCGAAAAGTGCCAAGTCGTTATTCAAAACCAAATAGCTTCCCGCATTCAACGTTAAAGCTGGAAAAGTGAAAACATGATCATTTTTTGCATCTTTAAAAGAATATCCAGAAATATCGATTGGAAGGTTTGAATTATTGTGCAATTCTACCCAGTCTCCAGCATCTACAGAAGTAAGATCGTTGTTGTAATTTATTTCTGTAAATTGCATTAATTCAACGCATGGTGCATACGCTTTTCCTGGTGAACCACCAATACACCCACAAAACCATACAGAAGAATCCAATGCAGAACTCTGAAAAAATTTATTTTCCAAACTTCTTCCCCATCCATCCGCACAAACTGGAAAAGGCAACCCATCTTTGTATTCCATTTGAATAGCAACATGGTTATAAGGATTATATAATTTAATAGAATCCATTTTGTTGCTCCATGGAAATCCGGTTGCACCAACAAAATTGGATACGGTTGGGTATTCCATTTTAAATAAATTGGTATCCTGACAAACAACTAAGAATCCACCATTTGGAATAGTAACGCCATCTTCAAAGGAATATTTATCCCAGAATTTTTTGGATTTTAGGCTCCAACCGGTTAAATCAATCGGGGAATTTCCATAATTATGTAGCTCGATCCAATTTCCGCCATCCACAGAAGGATCTGGATTGTACTGAATTTCTGAAATTGTCAAACGTAAAGAATCAGCTGAACCACTGAACAAGGCTACAAAAGAATCGTCGTTAGCAATATTCAATTCAATGCTATTCGTATCTAATTCACCTGCTGGAATTGTAGTATTTGCTTGCCAGTTAGAAAAAGTAAAACCAGGATTTGCAACGGCTGTAATTTTCACTGGAACACCATCAAAGTATACGCCTGTCCATGGTAATTCTTCAGGAATAATGGTGGAGATTTTAATGTAACCAGCATTTTCAGGCAAAACATTTAAATTCACAACCACTGATTCTTCCAAACCAAACTCCGTAACAATTTGGCTGCGAACAACCCCATTTCTGTTTGAAAATTGATTGAATAACTCATTTCGAATATTTGCATAATTATCCATCCCTCCAGTCACATTTCCAGTCCATTTCTCAAAATGTCTTGGTAATTCAGGTAGCAACTGGTTATACATGGAGTCTACAATCGGAGTATAGTAGGACGGTTGAAAAACAGAATTCATTAAATCTGCATAACGGTTCACAAAATAATTTTTGAATTGTGTGTTCTGCGCCAAACCGTTGTATATTTCCCAGTACGGATTAGGTTGATTTTGATTTCTGAAATAATCAAAAATATTAGAATTGAAATCACTCCATCCACCTAGCCCCAATTCCATATCTTGGAGAAAAAATCGCCATTTATTTCCCGCTGTTCTCGTTCGAGCAATTTTCATATTATTATAAATCCAATCATAGTTTGCAAACCAATTTTCTGCTGAAAGGTAATCTGCAAAATTATAAAGATCAATTTTTTCGTTGCATTTAGCGAAATAATCCGGCTCTGAAGGACTGTAGGAAGTTACAAAATTTCGCATGTTATAAAATCCAGTATCAGAACCTTTAACTATTCTCAAAACACCTGCACCGTAGAAATAACTTACAGACAATAAATCCAAGCTATCTGGGTCGTTGCCATAATTTTCTTCGAAATATCCTTCGTTTGCTTTTTCCCGCAATTCGTACACACCAAAATACTCCCCATTTACAAATGCTACAACGGGAGAATAAGCTTGTGAGTTTGCGTTGGATTCTCGCATAATTCGCATAAAAGTTGCATCTTTCTGAGGGTATTGATTCCAATAATTACTTCCATTTCGGAGGTAAAACGCATTGTATTTAGTAATAAAACTTTTTTCGGGAATCAACGGGTAAACCACAGGGTCTCCAGCTCCATAAACGGAATTTGAAGGTTCAATTGTAACACTATGTTGCGGATTCGAGCGACTACCACCAGCGCCTCCATCTGGTTTTACGGATGCTTTTGATTCAAATTGTTTTATACCATCTGCATCGAAGTATTCAAATACACAAGGTTTTTTCCAATCTGTATTGTAATTATCAAAAATTCCTGCATCCCCGTACAGATTAATAGGATCCGTAGAAATAGAAATAACGGGTAAGGTAAAATCTTCTAGAAAAAAGTAAGTCTCCACATCCATTTCACTTGGTAATTTATTGAAAGTACTGGAAAAACATTTTACTTTTAATACGGTATTTGCAGCTAAATTTAGCGGCGCTGTATACAAAGTGGATGTTGCAGTTGGGTTCGACCCATCCATTGTGTAGCGCAATTGACCGCCGGATACTGCAGTATTTGTAATACTTACAAGCGTATCCGAAGTATAAAAACCACCAGACACATTAATTATCGGAGTATTTTCAAAACCAACATAGCCAATTGAACCGTTGTTACTTGCAGAAGGAGTTGCAATTTTGAATAACAAGGCATTTGCTGTTCCATCGACTAATTTCCCAACTGACATGTCTGGTTCTAAATCTGGAACATAGAGAGAATCGATTAACACGCCACTTGGAGTAGTCAAGTAAACACTTTCACCATTTGTTTTGATTGTGAAATTTGTTTCAATATTCCCACCTGAATTTGGGCTTGTAAAATAGGGATGCGTTGAACCAGAATAATAGGTTAATGGCTGATTAAACCCAAAAGTTAGAAATGGAATCAAGGATAAATCCGAACTTGTTGTAGAACTATTGTGTACCTCAATTGCCAATACATTTGTCCCATTTTGAAGTAAACTTGCTACCAATTCATAATTTAGAGCAAAAGTTGTAATCGATCCACCCGAATATATTTGTGCTTCGTGGTCGCTTGCTAATTCATCCCAATTTGGGGGAACACCGCTCAAACCTGCGCGTGCAATTTCAACACCATTCAAATAGGCAACAAATCCATCGTCATAATCGACATCTAAAATTGCAGAAACAATAGCATTCACATCTGATACGGAAAACGTTTTACGAACGTATACAGAAGTTGTCGGGTTTGCTATATTGGTAGCATCGTCGCCGTCCGAGTATCCAATACCAAGTGATCCGGATGTCCAGGCTGCATCGGAAAAACCAATTGAATTCCAATTTGCTGGTAAATTTCCAGTTGGAATTAAATATTTCCAGACATCGCTTTCAAAAATTGCTGTTTCATAGTGATCAATTGAATTCAAATCTCCCTTACCAGTTGCAAATACGGTTAAAAATCCATTAGGTGGCAAAATATAGCTAGGAAACTTCCATTTAAATGGATTCAATGGATCATCTGATAATCCAAATCCTTGTAAATTAGTATTTAAGCTCGAAGTATTGTAAATTTCTATCCAGTCTGGAGAAGACATATCTGGCCAAACAATCGTAGAACCGTTGGCGTTAGAAGCCTCATTAATAACTACTTGCGACCAAGAATAGGAAGAAATAATAACGAATAATATGAGTAGGAGTTTCATTTGCTCTAATTTGAGAGACAAAATACGTATTTTTTTTTAAAAATCTAAGATTTAATTATAGCTCTTAAAACAGATATAATTATTGTTTTCAAGACTTTCTACGCGAGTTCCCAAAAAATAATCCGCTTATCATCCGAGCTAGAAAAGAATGATTTTTCAGTTAGCTTCAGCATACAATTAACAGAATTTCGGTGTCCACCTTCTTTCAAATCAAGGCGCTGAGAAAAGGACAATGTATCCGAATTCCAAATTTTCACCGTTTTATCCCGACTTCCTGTAACCAATTGATGCCCATTATTCAAGGAGATAATATCGTAGATTACAAAATTATGGGCGGGAATTTCAATTAGCAAGTTTCCGGTTTTCCAATTCCAGCATTTCAAGAAAGCATCTTTTCCACCAGATAGCAGCCAATCTTCATTTTTTGGGTGAAATAATACTGCGGTTGCTCCCTCGTGGTGTGCATACAGTGTGGAAATCTCATTAAAGAATTCTGTCTCTAAAACTCGGATAAATCCATCTTGTCCTGCTAAAGAAAACCTACTGCCATCTTTTGAAACGTCTATTCTCCGAATTTTACCACAATTCATTGGAAGATAAAGCAATAAATCGAAGGTTTGAGAATTCCAAATAGAGATGTTTCCATCTGCATCCGCACAATAAAAATGGTTTTTAAGCTTATTTTCGGTAATGGTGAAAATTGCCTTTTTATGCTGTGTGTAAAATTTTATTTCTTGTTTTAACCCAAGATTAAAAATATGCAAATCCCCTGATGAGAGCCCAACGGCAAGAAATTTAGCATCCTGTAATAAAGAGATAGCATATACCGGGAAATCAAAATGAACTGAGAATTTGTCTTGAATTCCGCTAATTAAATTCCAACGGGTTACAAAACGATCTGCACTTCCGGAGTAAAGAAATTCGCCATCGAAAGCCAAAGAATAGATTCCGGCAGCATGTCCAGTAAATTCCTTTCGCTTTTGGAAGATCATTCCGCCTCTTCCTCTTCTTCTTCTTCTACCTCGTCGTTTACTTGTTTCAATCGAATCGCATAATCTTCCGGTAAAAATTCAAAGAAAGTATCTCCACGTAATCCTAGTCTCAAACATTCCAATGGGATCATTTCATTAGGACCTATATTTCCAAGATTTACTTCCGCTCCAAACAGTTTAATAAACCAAACCTGTTGATTCTTTTGCGGTGCTTCCCAAAGAATACTTTCTGGCGCAACTTTCGCAATAATTCGATTAATAAGCATAGTATGCGCTGTTCCGTTTGGTCTAAAAACACCAACATTTCCAGCTTCACGGCCTTCCGCAATAACCTTCCAGCTACCTGCTTCCAACTCAGTACTCATCATTTTTATCCATTTCGCAGGAGAAATCAAAATTCCGGCATCTTTCGATCCAACTTCGGAGAGAACCGTGAAATTTTTCCCCATACGGCGAATTAAATCACATTTCTCATCGTGATCAATAATAATTGAACCATCCGAAATTTCAGCCAAGTCCAATTTAAATTTATCTAAAAGACGCAAATAATCCTCAAATTTCCCCCTTGCATAAAAAGCTTCGAATAATGTACCACCTAAATAAGGGCGGATTCCTGCTTCTTTGTACAAGTCAATTTTCTTTTGAAAATCATTGGTAACATAAGCTGTTCCAAAACCAAATTTCACTAAATCAGTCAAATGAGCAGAAGCTTGGATAAAATCTGCTGTTTCATTTAAACTTAAACCCTTGTCCATCATCATGGTAATGCCTTTTTGACGTGGTTTCGTGCTTCTTTCTGGAATGAATGGTAATTCGAAATTCATAGTTATAACGTTAATCTTCGGTCAAATGTACAAATTCCTGCACACTTAATAGCTCTGGATTGATTTCAAATATTTCTTTTGCCTTTTCTTTGCTTTCTGTAACACACGCTTTAAACTTGGAAATGGCTTCTTCTTTTCGACCCAATAACCACAATGCGTTCACTTCTAAAACAGGTCCGATTTTGTTTCCACCAATTTTCTCGTTGAATTCACAGATATATTGGTACGCCTGAATGATGGACTTTTCTGAAAAATATTCCAGGTAATTTGTCAAACATTCTTCATCTGTAGGATCTAAAGCCAAGGAAAGTTGGTAGTATTCTTCCGCTTGGACTAAATCGCCCGTTTTCTCGTATGCTCCAGCTAAAACATGGTAAATCCCTGCGTTTTCAGGATCTAAATTTGCTGCTTTATTTAACAAAACAAGTGCTTCTTCTGTATTTCCTTCCAGGTCACAAATTATACCCATTCCAAGCCAAGCATCTGGTAATAACGGCGCTAATTCAAGGCTTCTGGTGTAATATTCTCGTGCTTTTTTTAAATCATTCAACTGCTCGTAAGCTTCCCCAATATAGCATAAAGCCATCGGATCCTCTCCGTCAAGTTCCATACATTTCTGAAAACTTTCAATTGCCTCGTTGTGTTTTTCCATAGAAATGTAAGCGCTTCCCATATTGAAATAAACAGGACCAAAATCCTCATTAATCAGCATGCAATATTCGTAAGCCCAAATCGCTTTTTCGTGCCGATCTAGTTTGGAATAAGCATTTCCTAAATTATACCACGCTGTAAAGGAATATGGGTTTTCATCAATGAAATCGGAGTAACATTTTATTGCATTTTCATATTCTCCCAATTGATCGTAGCAGAATGCAATTTCGTAAATCGCACCTTCGTTGTGTACGTTGTATTTTATTGCGTCTTTCAGAACGAGAACGGCATTTTTGTAATCATTGGCATTTTCATATTCCATGGCAAGATCCAGGTAAATTTCATCTCTATCTTCCGGTTCGGAAAGAGCCAAGGCATCTTTGAAATATTTTATAGCATTCTTACTGTCGCGAAGTTGACTGAAAATGGAGGCTTTGGTAAGTAAAAATTCGCATCCTGGGGTTTCCCATTTTTCGATTTGAGAAAGTAAATGCAATGCTTCCTTTAATTGTCCAGTTGCAGAAATAGCCTGTGCTTTTCGCAAATGAAACAAGGAATTGTATGGGAAAAGAGAGATGGCATGATCTGCACAAACTTTTGCTTTGGTGTATTGATTATTAATTAGATAGTGGTCCATGATTGCTTCTAATCTATCGCTATCTAAAAAAGGTAAAGTATCTCCCTTTAAAAACGCTTCAAAACGCTCTAGATCTTCACTCAGATTTCCTTCGAAATAATCTTCGTCTTCGTCTTCAAACATGCTAATTAGTTTATGGATTAAAAGTACAACTTTTAGATTGGACTGCGCTTTTTTGACGCTGTTTTATTTTCAAGAAATAATTCACATTAGATTAATCAACTAATCAAAGCCCTTATTTTAGTGTTAATTTAATGCAAACATATTAAAATTAGCTGCAGTTCGTCTAGCATAAAAAAATCCTGCCTTAAAAAAAGACAGGATTATATTTTTAAAGTAATTATTGCTTATTTACCAGATCGCTTGCGATCTCCTTCTTTCAATAATACTTTACGAATTCTTAAGTTTTCTGGTGTAACTTCCACATACTCGTCTCCTTGTATATATTCTAAACATTCTTCCAAACTGAAAATTTTCGGTGGAGCCAATCGCACTTTCTCATCTGCCCCAGAGGAACGCATGTTAGACATTTTCTTTGTCTTCGTTACGTTCACACACAAATCACCAGCACGAGAATTCTCGCCAATTACTTGTCCTTCGTAGATGTTTTCATTTGGTGCAATAAAGAATTTACCACGATCCTGTAAATTATTCAACGAGAAAGGAATGGAAGTTCCTTGTTCCAATGAAATCATTGAACCATTCTGACGACCTGGAATATCTCCCTTGTATGGTTGGTATTCTATGAAACGGTGTGTCATAATTGCTTCACCAGCTGTTTGCGTTAACAAATAATTACGCAAACCGATGATTCCACGGGAAGGAATTTGGAATTGAATGATCATACGTGCTCCTTTCGGCTCCATGTTTGTCATTTCTCCTTTTCTTTTTGTTACAGCCTCTACAGCAGTTCCAGAAAATTCCTCCGGTAAATCGATTGTTAATTCTTCAATTGGCTCACATTTTTTACCATCAATTTCTTTCAAGATAACTTGTGGCTGCCCAACTTGTAATTCATATCCTTCCCGGCGCATTGTTTCAATCAAAACAGATAAATGCAAAACGCCACGTCCAGCAACAATCCATTTATCAGCTTTGTCTGTGTCGCTCACGCGCATTGCCAAATTCTTCTCTAATTCTTTCTGCAAACGCTCTTGAATGTGTCGAGAGGTAACTTTTTTACCTTCTTTACCAAAGAATGGTGAATCGTTGATAGAAAACAACATGTTCATGGTTGGCTCATCAATTTTGATAGATGCTAATGGCTCTGGATTTTCAAAATCACAGATCACATCGCCAATTTCGAAACCTTCGATTCCAGTAACCGCACAAATATCTCCTGCTTGCACAGATTCCACTTTTCTACGTTCTGTTCCATCAAAAACAAACAATTCTTTCACACGGTGTTTTTCTTGTGCACCATCGCGTTTTCCAATAATTATTTGTTGGTTTTCCTTCAACTCACCTCGGTGTAAACGACCGATTGCGATACGTCCAACGTAGGTAGAAAAATCTAAAGATGTGATCAACATTTGCGTATTTCCTGCTTCGATTGGACGCGGTGGGAAATAATCCAAAATCTGATCTAGCAAATCTGTAATATCTGTTTTCGGTTGTTTCCAATCCGTTGACATCCATCCATTTTTTGCAGAACCATAGATTGTAGGAAATTCCAACTGAGCTTCCGTTGCATCCAACTCAAACATCAAGTCAAAAACCTTTTCCTGCACCTCATCTGGAGTACAGTTGTCTTTGTCCACTTTATTGATTACCAACAATGGCTTTAATCCCATTGAAAGCGCTTTTCCAAGCACGAAACGCGTTTGTGGCATTGGACCTTCAAAAGCATCCACTAACAAACAAACACCATCCGCCATGTTTAAAACACGCTCTACTTCACCACCGAAATCGGCGTGACCAGGAGTATCAATAATATTGATTTTCGTACCTTTATACGTAACTGAAACGTTTTTTGAAACGATCGTGATTCCACGTTCACGCTCCAAATCGTTGCTATCCATAATCAAATCGCCAGTTGGACGATCTCTTTCATTCAAAACCGCACCGGCTTCGATCATTTTGTCTACCAAAGTGGTTTTACCGTGGTCAACGTGTGCAATAATTGCAATGTTTCTGATTTCCATAAAAACTACAAGAAATTCGTTTTAATTAAGATTTTTTATTAAATGGTTTTCCAAAAGATCTTGGACGACTTCCGCCACCGGAATTGCTTCCGCCTTCTCGGTTAAATCCACCTTCTCTTCTTGGAGCACCTTCGCTGCGCGAACCGCCTTCACTTCTTTGATCGCCATCTCTGCGACTTCTGTCAGCGTAGGAACTTCCACCACCATCACGGCGATTTCCGCTACCAGAACTACTTCCACTATCTCGGCGATTTCCACCAAAACTGCTTTGTCCGCCCTCTTTTCTAAATCCACCATCTCTGCTGCCGCCTTCACTTCTGCGTGCTCCGCCATCGCGATTTCCTTGGAATTTTCCTCCAAAAGAACCACCATCTCTGCGACCTCCGCCGCCACTTCTTTGGCTTCCGCCACCAGGTTTAGACTTTGTAACTTCAATGCTTACTTGGTTTCCCTCGTATTCCGCTCCATTGACCTTTTTAAGGATATTATCAGCGAATTCATTATCCGCTTCAAAGAAAGAGTAAGAAGTCATAATATCTATTCTGCCAACATTTCCAGAAGTTAATCCAGTAGCATCACAGATTAAACGCAATAAACCACCCGGGTTCAAGCCATCTCTACGACCAATACTTACAAAGAAACGCGTTTTACCAGTTTCCGTTTCGTCTCCACGGTCACGTCTTCTTCCACGATCTTCTGAACCGTTATCTTCACTTTTTGAAGCAGTTGCGTTCAAATCTCCAGCACGTTCGTAATATTCTATGAAACGGTTAAATTCCGTAGAAACAAAATGCTTGATTACTTCTTCTTTTGAAAGGTCTTCAAATTTAGCCATGATTGTAGGCATAAATTTCTGAATTTCTTTTTCTCGGATATCCGCATCAATAACCTTATTGATTAATTTCAATAATTGTATTTCGCAAATTTCTTCTGCATTAGGAACAGTACCCAATGTGAAAGTTGTACGCATTTGCTTTTCTATGGCACGAATCTTACCGTTTTCACGCGTATTGATTAGCACCAAAGATTCTCCTTTTTTACCAGCACGAGCCGTACGTCCACTTCTGTGGGTATAGTTTTCGATATCATCCGGTAAATTGTAATTGATAACATGAGTGATGTTATCAATATCCAAACCACGCGCTGCAACATCCGTTGCAACTAATATTTGAAGATCTTTTTTACGGAAACGATCCATTACACGATCGCGTTGCACCTGGGATAAATCACCGTGCAATGGCTCTGCGTTGTACCCTTCCTTCGCTAATTTCTCCGCCACACTTCCAGTTTCCTGGCGTGTTCGACAAAAAATTAGACCATAAATTTCAGGGTTAAAATCGATCAGTCTTTTAACTGCAGCATAACGGTCTTTTTCTTTCACAACATAGTAGATGTGATCGATGTTCTCGTTACTTTGATTTTTGTGTCCAATGGCAACTTCCATGGGATCATTCATGTAGGTTTTAGCTATTCGCGCAACTTCAGCTGGCATTGTAGCAGAGAACAACCATACATTTTTCTTTTCGGGAGTTGTATCCAATATCGCATCGATATCTTCTTTGAAACCCATGTTTAGCATTTCATCCGCTTCATCTAATATGACATATTCAACATCTGCCAAAGAGATGGCTCTTCTGTTGATTAAATCCATTAAACGTCCTGGTGTTGCTACAATTACAGATGCTCCTCTTTTGATGTCGGTCATCTGTTTGCGGATATCTGTTCCTCCATAAACGGCTACTATATTCACCTTTAAATTTGTGGAGTACGATTCCAAATCTTTTGCAATTTGCAAGCAGAGTTCACGCGTCGGGCAAATAACCAAGCCTTGCGGCGTCTTTGCGTGATTTTCAATGTTGTTCACTAATGGAAGACCAAACGCTGCGGTCTTACCTGTTCCTGTTTGAGCTAAACCAACAAAATCGCTGTCCTTTCCTAGTAGGTATGGAATTGCTTTTTCTTGGATGGGAGTCGGTGCTTCAAACCCCAGTTCTTTTAACGACTTCAGCACCTCACTCTTTAGCCCGAGTTCCTCAAATGTCATTCTATATTTTTAAAATTGGGTGCAAAGGTACGCATTAAAAGAGGGAAATCATAATTTATTTTGTTGCACAAAAGTAGTACGGCAATATTTGATTCAATTTCCGCTCTTTATTTCGCTGCTGCTATCGGAAATTATATCTGTTGAAAGTGCTTCTAAATTTTTATCTTCCTCCAATGGTAATGGTTCTGAATCTACAGGAAAAATAGTATTTTTTGGTCGCTCAAACTTAACTGCGTTATCCAAATCATCAACATACTGATCCATAGGTTGTTGTATTTCTTGTGCAGTATCACGCACCAAAGCCTCTAAATTCAGGCTATCTAAATTCATATCTTTTTTAATATCTAATCCTGATTTTTTTATTTCAGTTTGTAATTCATTGGAAGCATCTTTTATTTGTCGCATCGTTTTACCAAGAGTGCGCGCGATTCCAGGGATACTTTTTGAACCAAAAAAAATAAGAATAAATGCTACAATCAGCAATATTTCTGAACCGGAAATGTCATTTAAAAATAAGAGCATGATTTAAAAAATATTCTACAAAGTTACAATAAAAAAAAGGTGTAAAAAAATATTCAAGCTTTAGATTCCTTAAATTAAGGTATGAAGATTTTATTTAATCGTTTGCATTTTTTCGATTGCGCGCATTACCATTTTCCGCGGAGCAAAAGGAAGTAACCAATTGAGAGCAAAGCGCAGGGAATATTCCGTAATTACAATTAATTTGCCTTTTTCCATCCCAGAATATCCTTTTTGTGCAGTAGAAATTGCCGTTGCGGCTTTTTTAAACAAACCACTACCTTCCATTCCTGCTTCTTTTTCAAATTCTGTTCGAACGGGTCCAGGACATAAAGCGGTTACGCTAATTCCATTTGTAGAAACCTCCTGAGCGATTCCTTGCGAAAATGAAACAACGTAAGCCTTGGTTGCAAAATAGACGGATTGCATAGGACCAGGAATAAATCCTGCTGTACTTGCAGTATTCAAAATTTTCCCTCTGTTTCGAGCAATCATTTCCGGTAAAAATAAATGTGTTAATTCTGTCAATGCCACTATATTCAACTGAATCATGTCTACTTCTTTGTTTCTGTCGCGCTCATAAAACTTTCCGTAACCACCCAAGCCGGCATTATTGAACAAGTAATGAATCTCAATATTTTGTTCTTTTAGTGCATCAAAGATTTTCTTTGCAGCGCCAATTTGCATCAAATCACATGGAAGAACAAGCACTTCCACGCCATATTTTTTAATTATTTCTTCTTTCATTGCTTCTAGCTCCTCTGCTCTTCTTGCAACTATAACTAGATCTCTTTTTTTTGAAGCATGAATGAGTGCTAATTCTTTACCAATTCCACTAGATGCTCCTGTAATAAGCGCTGCATTTTTCATATTTCGACTTTTACATATTTTTTTAATTACTTTTTAATTGCGTCCCATACGATTTCAAAAAGTTTGTGTTTGTATTCCGTATCCTGCTGCAGTTCTTCATTCATGCGCAAAAACTTAACTGTTGTAACTACCAAGCCAGCAACAACTTGCACAAGTACCAAGGGAGAAACAATTTTAAATTCACCTTGTTCGATTCCCTGCTCTGCTAGTTCCATTGTCATTTGAACATATTTGTGTGATTTTTCGATTTCTAAAGAATAAAATGGCGAATTTTCAAATTGAAGCATGAAATCAAAATCCTCTGGATTCTCTAAATTCCATTCAACTGCAGCTAACCAAAGTGTATAAAAACTTTCCTTCAGCGTAGCGTCCTTGTATATTTGTCCGAGTGAATAGTGAAAAATTCTATCTTTTACATCGAAATACATTGCTTCAATCAACTTATCTTTTGTTGAAAAATAATGAAATAATATCCCGTTGCTTACGCCAGCCTCTTTTGCGATTCTTGCAGTGGCAGTTCCATAAAACCCGTGTTTGGAAAACAATCTTTTTGCAGTAAGCATTAATTTTGTGCGTTTATCCATATCCATTAATTTGAACAAATATACATTTTATACACATATTGACTGTTTAGTCGGTTTTTATTTTTTCGTTGTATTCAAACTTCTGAATTTATTTTTGGAACGAATTTTAGAGGTGATTAATACCCTGCTTTTTCTTTCGGGTAGGCATTCAATATTGCCGAACATTTAGCAATTTGAGTGCCATTTTGATTCAAAATCTTAGCGGACATAAAAATCAACCTATTTCCTTTTTTAACAACTTCAGAAATACATTTCAACTGGTCATTTTCCAAAGCAGGTGCTAAAAAAGTCATGTTCATTTCTACGGTCGAAATTACTTTTCCATCCATGCAAACCGTCGATAAAGCGGCTACGCCAACAGTTGCATCCAATAGTGAAGCAATTAGTCCACCATGTGCAGAGGTTGGTGTTGCAAGATGTTTTTTTTCAACCGTTAAGGTATATTCCACCACTCCAAAATCGTGGATTTGAAAATGCATACCAAGTAGTTTTCCAAATTCATTAGATTCCCCATAGGCTAGAATCAGAGGATGTTGCATCAAATCATGCATGAGAAGTTGGTTTTAGGTGAATATCCATTTGTGGGAATGGGAAATGTAAGCCATTTTCTTCAAATTCTTTGTAAACCCGTTCGTTCATATCAAAAAATACGGGATAAAAATCATCTGTTTTTACCCAAGCGCGGACCGTAATGGTTACAGCTGAATCTGCCAATAAAGACAATCCTATAAAATTTTCAGGATCTG
>CANJSS010000055.1 GCA_947476955.1 Flavobacteriales bacterium | reverse complement strand
TTTTATGTTTCCCGGATTTTCCTTTGCAGGTTTTTCCAAGGTCAACTTTAAGGTCAACAGCGATTTTATTTGTTACAACAATGTTTTCTTCAGCAATATTAGAAACTCTGTAAGAGTGCTGATAGGAACTGCAAGAATTTAAAAGTAATGCAGCAGCTAACGGTAATGTTAAAAATAGAACACGCGTTAGTTTAATGGTGTTTTTTCTTTCCATAAATTTTAGTAGTTAATCGTTTAATTAGTATTAAATGTGAACCAATTTAGGAATAACTTACCACGAAATTTGTGAAACACCAATAGATGAACCAACTTAAAACAATATCAATATTGAAATATATAACTTGGTGAAAAATATTTTTTTCTAAAACGTTTAAACGGAAAAATCAAATTTTAGACTGAAAAGGAAGCAATGTGTTTTTCTTAGGGTAGAGAAAAACTAGCGTTTTAAAAACCGCCATTTACTTTTAAGGGTGCTACCGCGGAAATCATCCAGTTTTTCGGTAACGCCATGTGTGCGCAGTTTTTGTTGGAATTTAAACGTTCCTTTACCTTGTTTATAATCCATTTCTTCCCCAAAAATTGGAATAATTGCAAGAAAATGAATCCTTTTTGCACCGATTTCAATCGGGAATAGTTCGTTTTCTAGCAAAACCGGATCTGAAAGGAAGAAATGGTTTTGTCGCATGGATGGAGAAAGACTTTTCATTTCCGATCCGCACGGCATTGTATGCCCATTTCCGAGCCACGTTTTCTTTTCTATAACATAGTTGGCGATTCGTTGAATCCATTCAAAAATCCAATTCATGTTAGCGTTTTCGCTATCACTTAAATCCCAATAGCTTGGTAGACAAAAGTAAATTTCATTGTATTCGTTTCCTGCTAATTTTTCTGGGACTGGCATTAGATAATCGCTAAGGCCATTTGTTACCAGCACTTTTGTGCGACTTTTGGTTTCTAAATCGAGAAGAATTAATGGAATTTTTCCTTCTTTCTGAATAAAACTAGATAGGTTTTCTTCTCCAAATCTGTGTATTAATGCTGTTTCTAAAGCTGTCATATAAATCGAGATGCCAATAATATAATGTTGAACACAAGGTAAGCTTTTGGCCAATGAAAACGAGAAGCTTATTTTTAAATGATCGGAAATGGAACGCTCTAAATAACGCGAGGAAAATTATTTCTTCTTACTCCACTCTTCAATAGAAGCTTTATTCATATCCACGTAGGCTTTGTTTTCAGCTTTTTCAGCACCTTCCAAAGATAATTTTGCACTTGCAATTGCACCTTTATAATCGCCATTTTCTGCCTGAATCAATGATTTTAAGCGAATGTACCAAAATGCATCCGGCCGCATATCTACTGCTTTTGTTGCCCATTCTAGAGCTTTTTTCATGTCTTTTTTCTCCTTGAAATAAAATTCTGCAGAAGCATAATAATCACTAGCGGAGGGTCCGCCCATTATTTTCTCAATAGTTGCTGTCATCTTCGTTACTGTTGGAACGGTAAAAGGAAGTGAAACACGCGTTTTATCCCAAGAAAGATTCAATATAGCAGATTTGGTAGTAGTATTATCCAAAGAAATAGTGAATGTTTCGACAACATCGTTCAAGACACTTGTTTTTACTGTTGTTCGGTATGCAACTTTATCTTCTTCTACTATTTCTGGCGTGCCACTGCCTGAATAGTCCGTGTAAAAAATCACATCCCAACTTTCAGCAGTTGGTTTTGTAAAAATTGCATAAGTACCAGCTTTCAGGGTATCATCCCCAAAAATTAGCGCATCGGAGTTTGTGAATTTTGTCTTGTCGTTTGCGCCAGTTCGCCACAATTCATTATACGGGACAACATCTCCAAATATCACACGATTATTTTTGGATGGGCGCGAATACTCAACTTTAATATCTGTTAATCCAATTTTTTGTTCTGTTTTCCCTAATGGACTTGCCATTGGGCGTTGCAATTGTGCATTCAAATTACTTGCTCCAAAAGTTACCACAGCGGCGATTAAGAATCTTTTCATAATTTTAATTTTTATACGAATGTAAAAGTAACAATCTAATGGTGTTTTCGTTCGATTTAGTTCACAACTTCCTGCAAGGATTGCCAAAAATCTGCGGATGAGACCAAGCAGCCTTGCTCTAACATATGGTGAATTTCTTGTTCACGGGTAATTGAATATTTTTTTTCGGTCTGAAAAAAAAGTAGGCTTTCTGATTCTTTGGTTAATGCTTCATGAATACTTTCAACAGTGGAAAAGTTGGAATCTGAATTTTCTTTTTTCTGGATGGAGATTAATGCTACTTTTTCCGATGAAAAATGGAAGACTATGCAGGAATCTGGGGATCGAAATTCTAGATGTGTGATTTTTTCATATACTTTTTGCAAAACAGTATCGCTAAATATTTCGACCAATTCTGCTGCTTTTTGGGGTGAATTTGAATTGATTCGAACCCATTCTTCTGTATGCACTCCATTTACTATCAAAAAATGTTTGAACTCATCCGCTAATGGAGCTAGTTCTTCGTCCGTAAGAATGCGGTATTTCATCTAGAATTTTTATTTTTTACGTCTTCAAAATTACAACTGACAAATGGATTTTTGGGGAATTCTTTCGATTCATTTATAAACATCTTATGTTTCTAATCGTTATTTTTGTAAGATGAGTCCAAAAAAAGGAATTGCACTACTCGGATCTACAGGTTCAATTGGCACCCAAACATTAGATGTAATTGAAGCATATCCAGAATACTTTGATTTGCAGGTGTTAACTGCCGGTAAAAATGCAGATTTACTAATTGCGCAGGCGTTGAAATTTAAGCCAAATACGGTCGTAATTACGGAAGAATCGTTGTATTTGAAAGTAAAAAACGCCTTATCACAAGAAGATATTCACGTGTATGCTGGTGCTGAAGCGCTATGTCAAGTCGTTGAATCCAACGAAGTAGATACCGTTCTCACTGCATTAGTTGGTTATGCAGGATTGAAACCAACCTTACGGGCCATTGAAGCAAAGAAAACTATTGCACTTGCAAATAAAGAAACGCTTGTTGTTGCTGGTGAATTAGTTACGCGCCTAGCGAAAGAAAATGGTGTAAATATATATCCAGTTGACTCGGAACATTCTGCTATTTTTCAATGTCTTGTAGGAGAATTTCACAATAAAATTGAAAAGATTTATTTAACTGCTTCTGGTGGACCATTTCGTGGCTGGACAAATGAGCAATTGAAATCGGTGAAACGAGAGCAAGCGTTGAAACATCCAAACTGGTCGATGGGTGCAAAAATCACAATTGATTCCGCAACTTTAATGAACAAAGGATTGGAAGTTATTGAAGCAAAATGGTTATTTAACTTAAAACCGGAGCAAATTGATGTTATTGTGCATCCGCAATCAATTGTACATTCCTTGGTGCAATTTGAAGATGGTAGCATGAAAGCACAGATGGGTTTGCCGGACATGAAACTACCAATTCAATTTGCGCTGACTTTCCCGGATCGGTTTAAAACAGATTTTCCTCGGTTTAATTTTATGGATTATCCGCAATTGACTTTTGAAAAGCCAGACAGAGCTGTCTTTAAAAATTTAGACCTTGCATTTAAGGCAATGGATATGGGAGGCACAGCGGCTTGTATTTTAAATGCTGCGAATGAAATTTCAGTTGAGGCATTTTTACAAGAAAAAATTAAATTTCTAGATATTGCGCATATTAATGAAGCTACCATGCTGGAGGTTCAGGTGGTTCACAACGCACGGTACGAAGATTTCGTGAAGAGTGATGAATTAGCTAGAATATGTGCGGATAAAATTGTAAAAACACTTTCAAAAAGCTGAAAAAATTACCTTTCTTGATTTTTGAATCCCTTCTTTAAATCCTGGAAATTAGCGGTTTAAGCACAAAACGATTATGCAATAATTGCTAGAAATTAAATGGAAACCTATACGATTAATATTAAAAAAAGCAAGTTAAATCGTATTTAGCAAAATCTCCTTGTCCCCATCGAAGTAATGGTTCAAAAGATGATTTGAAAGGTATTCTCTATAATTTTCACGAGACACATTTGGAGAGTATATAAAACCTCTTCCACAAGGTTTGTGTTTTATAAATTTTTTGCGCTCTAAAATCCTAACGATTGTAGAGGTTGTGTTATACGCTGGCTTTGGATGCAAGTATAGTTCTTGAATATCTTTTACTGCTCCGTTTTGAAGTTTCCATAACTTCAACATAACCAGTTCTTCGGCAGGGGTTAGTCGTTCCATAAGGTGGGTTAAATAATTACATAAAGATACAAAAAAATTATTATAAAAAATTAAATTGAATGATTCCTGCAAATTATTTTGATATTCTATTCATTACAAACCCAATTTTTTCTTCAGATTTGCGGAAATACCATCTTTGTGCACGTATACATTTATTGTTTTGTAATTAAAATAATTTTCAGAAACATATAAATAACCCTTTGGGTAGTTACCTGTTCCCCAGGAATTTTTCACTAAAAAATAGCGCGTTCCTTTCTGGTCTTTGTACAGCCCAACAATATGCATTCCATGATCGTCCGTAGTCATTTTTGCGTCGTATCCTTTTTGACGCAGTTCTGGCGTAATAGTTAATTCTTTTTGAGGAGTTACAAACGCATTGGAAGCTTTTTCTGCCCCAGCATCGGAATAATTTTTGGAATCTTTTCCCTTTACGTCAATTGTAGAAGGATCTTCTGGAACGATAGCCAAACCATTCTTAAAACTGAACCCTTTTTCGGATACATCTGCTCCCCAAGCTAATGTGTATCCATTTTTAAGCGCATCTTCACAGGCATCAAATAAATCTGTCAAACCAACATTATAACTTTCTCCCCAAGCCCAGTTGTCTGGTATTGCCAATTGGCATTTTTTATAAAGTTCATGGTTGGTAAAGGAAGTTAAAGAGACATATTCATCCATGTTTAAACCAATTGCTTTAGCATAGGATTGTGGCGTATATTTTTTTCCTTTGTACTCAAATTCTTTTAAATCTTTTCCAAAATAAGCATCCAAAATTCCATTCAAAGCGCCCATCCAAGCAGTAGAAATTCCCGTTGAAGAAGATTTGGCATGGCTTAAAAGCCCTTGCACAGCGCCATCCAATAAAGAGAACATTTCACTGTGGTTATGGGTTTCGGAACCATAATTTAAACCGGTATAAATTTCTTGTGGAACGATTCCGTAATTTTTAATTACAAATGGAATATCGTGGAAAGCACCTCCCTCAGAAAAGTTGATCTTTCCATCCATTCGAATATATTTTTCTGCTTTGCTTTCATATGCTTTTCGAACTACGAACATTTCAGATAATAAATCGGGCACCTTTGTACCTTTTCGTATTAATTCTGATTCAAAAAAGGACAAAGCGGAAAAGCTCCAACATGTGCCAGTGTTTCCTTGACTTTCAACAGGAGTTGCTTCTAAATGTGCGATTTTTGTAAAAGCATATTCACTTCCTTCGGCATTTTTTACCGGAACGGAATAACCAAATTGTGCACTTAGGGCAAAGCTTAATCCCAATGAAAGGGCTGATAATAGTAATTTTGACATACTTTTGGGTTTTTATCGAGTAATAAATATAAGGGTTTAACCGGTCAAACTATGCAGTACATCGGAAAAAAGCGATATATTTTACGTGGAAATTAAATTTAAATAGATTACTTCTTTAGAATCCAACCGTCAAATCCTTGAGCATTAGCAGCTTGACTAATTTTTTGCATTTCATCAACTGAATTTGCCGCACCAATACTTACACGGTACAAACCATTGGAAACATCTACTATTTGTGGGGAAAAACCTTTAGATTTTAAGATTGAAACTAAATTTTTTGCATTTGTTTCACTTCCAAAGCATCCAACTATTAAATTATAGGTTGAAATGGAAACTTGCTTTTCTAATTTTACTTCTGGAAGTTCTGTGTTAAAAGTATTTTGCAACGCCTTCGTTAGGCGAATTGGAATATATAAATCTGCTGCATATTTGTAAGAATATATTGTAATGTCGTTCGGTAGAGCAGCAACATTTTCTTCTAAAGTAATATATTTTTCAAAGGGGCTTTTAAGTGAAATTTTTTCTTGGGAATAATTGCCATCCGTACTTTTGTAAAACGGATTAAAATCCTGAATAGAGATTATACCAGATTCTAAAACTGTAGTTTTCATTGGAAGCCAAAAGGAATAAAAAGCAATCGGTAATAGGCAAGCAGCGGCAACATATTTCCAGATTTTTGAATTTTTTTGCAACGCCGGATGTTCAATTACTTGTGCATCTGTAGCCCCTTTCTCTTTCGAAATTCCTTCTGTATTGAAAACAATTGCTGGTTGCACAGGTGTATTTTCCTCCACACTCAATGCGCGTTCAATCGTTGTTTTTTGAGCAAGCTGGACATCATTTTCAGATAAAAAATGCACCTTTTCTAGCCCATAAGATTCCAATAACAAATTAAAGAAGCGGTCTTGTTCAAAGCAGATATTTTTTTCCTGGTCGTAAAATAAAAACCCAATTTTATCAATGGATATTCTTTCACCATTTCGAAGTTTTTCGTTCCAGCTATTTACCAAAGTACCAACGGTATCTGTAGCTTGGTTGTAGTTTATTGCATTTGAAACAGCTAACTCCGCAATTAATAACCCATCGTTGTTAATCAATTGACGGTTAAATAATAACGATTTCCGAGGAGGGGTCATTATACCATTTTTATAATCAATTGACGCGGAAGTTTGTTTTGCCACAAACCCTCCAAATGCTGGAATGATGACGCAATTATGGCGAACCAATAAATCTCCTATAAGTTGTTCAACTGAAACCATACCTTAATTATTTAATGAGCTAAACCTCTGCAAATTACGAATTTCTTTCGAAAAAGTTGCAAAAAGTTGCAAAATATGTCAGAGAAGGGCGAGTACTTTTTTGACATCTTCTGGGACATCAATATTGGGTGTCTCCAAATTTGTTTCTACAACTTGAATGGGATAGCCGTGGTATAGCCAACGCAATTGCTCTAACGATTCGATTTTTTCTAGCGCTGTAGGCTGCAGCGTAGTTAGTTCTTGTAAAGTTTGTGCTCTGTACGCATACAATCCAATGTGGCGCATATATGGGTAGTTTTCTATCGGATTTCCTTTGGAATGAACAAAATTAGGAACCGCACTTCTGCTAAAATATAACGCTTCGTTGTGCTTATTTAGAACAACTTTTATGCGATTTGGATTTTCTATATCCGCCATACTTAGAGAGGGGTTTCCTAAGGTGGCAATAACTGTTTCTGCGCGCTGAAAAACATCAATTAACAATTCAAGCTGTCTGAAATCAACCAAAGGTTCGTCTCCTTGAATGTTAATTATAACATCCATTTCTGGGAATTCTTTTGCAACTTCTGCACAACGATCTGTTCCGCTAGTGTGTGAAATTTTGGTCATGCGCACTAAACCGCCAAAGCGGATTACTTCATCGTAAATGCGCTGGTCATCCGTTGCAACGATTACTTCTGTAAGGAGAGAAGATTTTTTTGCTCCTTCATAAACGCGTTGAATCATTGTTTTCCCTTTCAGGTCTATCAAAGGTTTACCAGGAAATCGCGTCGAATCAAATCGGGCGGGTATGACGCCAAGTACTTTCATTAAAATTTCATTTGTAATTGAACCAAGAACGTTCTTGGTGGTTGAATATCTCCAGGTCGTGTAGAATATTCCGCATTCAAAATATTATTAACCATAAAACCAACTCGGTAATGTTTTTTAAAGGAGTAACCAATTCTAGCATCAAACACAAGACTACCGCCATTGTCTTTCGAACGGTATTCTTTTAACCCCGGTAAAATCTGTGTTCCAAAAACACCATCTTCAAAAGTTTTGTCAATATTAGGCATAAAACTATTGTAACGAAAGGAAGCGCCCACACTAAAATTTTTCCAAGTTGCCTCGACGTCTGCCTTTGCAAGATGTTTGAATCTATATTTTAACATAGTGCTCCCAGAGTCTGAAAAATTTGAATTGTATAACGAGTCGCCATTTAAACTAATTGGGTTCATGTAAGTATACCCAATTAAAGTTACTAATTCAACTTCTTTTATTTTCCCCTGGCTGTTAAAGGAAAATTCCATTCCGGAAATTCGTGCTTTTTCTGCATTTTGAGCCTGAAAACCAAGCCATTTCGTTATGTATCCTGGATCTGCAGGATTAACTAGATTCACTTGAATCCCTTCAGTAGGGTATAGGCCAAAGGTAAATTCCATCATGTTATTATATTGATTCACAAAACCAGCAATATCTAACAATCCTTTCCAATTGCCCATTTTAACGCCTTGTTTAATTCCGATTTCCGCTGCCCATCCTGTTTCTGGTTTTAAATTGGGATTTGGAAAAATATTAAGCGCTCCAACACTTGTAACAGTATACCTTTCCGCAACGGACGGATAGCGAACGCCTTGTCCGAAAGATGCTCTTAAATGGGTGAACTTAGCAATTTTATAATGTAATCCAAGGCGTGCAATTGGTGTTACAGGCAGTTTGTTTTTTTTATCTGGGTTTCCTATATAAAAGTCAGAATCTCCTTTTCTATTGTCTTGTTTAAAATATTCAAAGCGCACTCCGCCCGTTATATCCAATTTTCCAATTTTTTGTTCATATTGAGCATAAATTGCACTATTTGAGGAGGAATGGTCGCCAAACAAGTTCGAGTTTACTATGGTGTAAATTGTTGTTGCTCCTGTGGTTAACTCTATACCATTTTTCCAAGAATGTTGGAATTGATAATCCGCATAAGAAACGGAGGAACCCGAACTTTGCGCTTTGTTGGTAATATTTGTATTGTCTACGTAATAAAGCCGTGTTTTGAGATTGTGGCGGTTATTGTATCTATCCACGTATTTTATATAAGGATCTATGCTCAGTCTAACGCCAGTATTATAGGTTAATGTAGATGCTGCAACGCTCGTATCTGCTCCACCGCTGGGAGTATAGGCAAATGTATCGCTTTGCCAAATCAGGAAATTCCCGGTTTTTTGGTATTGTAAATTATATCCTATTCCAGCTTTTAATCGTTTGATTTTCTCTGGTCGAAAAAAAAGCGAGCCACTCAATCTTGCGCGGTCTTCGGTTTCACCTTGGCGGTATCCTTGGTTTTTAAATCCGGTGGTGGAAATGGTATACCCATATTTTTTATGCATTTTCCCATAATAGGCTTCTATCTGGTAAAACATTGGATTTGTGGACCACCATTTTAGGGTTTGTCTTTTTGGGTCGCCATACAAACCGCTTTGAATTTTTACGCGGGTTTCTCCTTTTAATCCGGGCTCTTTTTCTGTAAGTGAAATAATACCGTTCAATGCGCCACTTCCATATAAAACAGAAGATGCACCTTTCAATATTTCAATTTGTGAAGCTTGTTCCATCGGAATAGAATTCCACTTTGTATCTCCAGCGTCGCCAGAAAGCATTGGTACACCATTCCAAAGTAATAAAACCCGACTTCCAGCGCCATAAGAAAAACCACTGCCACCGCGAATACTTACTTGTCCATCCATTGCGTAGACCCCAGGACTCTGGTCAACTGCTTGTTCTAAATCGGTAATTCCTTTGTTATCAATCATTGCGGTTTTAACAATTTCCATCGATATTGGAACTTCTTCAATATCCTGTGATCTTCGTCCGGCAGAAACTACAATTGTTGCAATGTTTTGAATGCGTTCCTTCAAGGCAATTGTTATTTCACCCGCAGATTTTACAACTAACGTGTCATTTGCGAAGGGTAAAAAACTGGTTATAAGGGTAACAGGAAAAGTGGGAACTTCTAATTTAAATTTTCCGTCGAAATCAGATATTGCTTTTTGTCCATTTGAAGCAATTATTTTTGCTCCTACGATTGGTTCTTTTGAATTAAAGTACGTTACTTTTCCAGTAATTTGTGAAAAAGCTAGAAACGGTAGCACTAGATAAACGAGTAGTAAGTATTTCATAAATTGGGTATAATTAATTCCATATAACGGCTTTTGCTAAAATACAATTTTTTCTGTTTTGATTGCAAAAACGGGTGTTATAATGTAAATTGTAGTTGAACGATAAAGCTTCTAGGAGCTTGAATATCAGCAGGTCTGCTCATATATTCAGCATTTAGAAGGTTGTTTACGATAATTCCAACTCGGTACTTTTCTTGGTATTTTATTCCAAATCGTAAATCAAAAACCAAAGCACCTTTATTGTTTTTTTCGCGGTATTCTTTCAATCCTTCCAGAAAGTCCTCCCCAAGAAAACCATCTTCGAAAACAGCATCAATATTCGCCATATTGCTATTGTAGCGCATCGAAGCTCCAAGACTGAAATTCTTGTAGGTTGCCTGAATATCGGCTTTCGCCAAATGTTTAAATCTATATTTTAACATTTTAGAACCTGCGTCTGAAAAAGTTGAGATATAAGCAGAATCGCGGTTCAAGCTGATTGGATTCATATAGGTATATCCTAATAAAGATTGTATTTCAATTTTCCCAATTTTCCCCTCACTGTTAAAGGATAATTCGATTCCGGAAATTCTTGCTTTTTCAGCGTTTTTTGCCTGAAATCCAACCCAATTTTTAATATATCCTAGTGTTCCTTCTACAAAATTTAAAGTGAGTGTATCTGGGGGATATAATCCAAAGGTGAATTCCATCATATTGCTGTATTGATTAACAAACCCCGCAACATCAAAATAACCTTTCCAGTCTCCAATTTTCACAACTTGCTTTAAACCAATTTCTGCAGCCCATCCTTTTTCAGGTTCCACATTTGGATTCGGGAAAATAATTACACCGCCCACAGAAGTAGCAGCAAATCTTTCAGCAACGGATGGAAAACGAATTCCCTGACCGAAAGACGCTCTCAAGTGCGTCAATTTTGTGATTTTGTAATGCATACCCGCACGGACGATCGGGAAAAATGGAATTACAGTATTTTTAATTGTAAATCTAGAATCTGGAAGGCGGTTATCTTGTTTGAAATATTCCAGTCGCGTACCAACCGTAAAATCTAACTTTTTACGTTTTAACTCAAACTGAGAATAGGCAGCAAAACCGTTTGAAATGTGGTTTCCGAAAACTGGACTTATGATTCTATTGGAAGATCCGGTTGCCCCAGCCGAAAACGAAGATTTGTTTTTAGTAATATGCTGAAATGAATAATCACCATAAAACATTTCGGCTTTTGACGAATTAAAAACATTGGTTAAATCGCCTGTTGTTACTAAATAGTAGCGTGTTTTAAATTCGTGCCGGTTGTCTTTTTTATCGTAAAACTTGAGGTAAGGATCTACATTTAATCGAATAGAGCGCTGGTAAGAAACGGAGGAACCTGATGCTTTGGGATCCATCCCGCCAAGTGCGATATAAGCCAAAGAATCACTTTCCCATAGAATAAATGCACCAGTATATTGGTATTGGAAATTATAGGTCACGCCAGACTTTAGTTTGCTGAATCTATTAGATTTAAAAACAAACATACCATTGATTCGTGTCCGATCTTCCACTTCTCCTTTTCGATAACCATCACTCGTATAGCCATTTACAGCCACACTATATCCAAATTTTCGGTACATTTTGGAGGTGAAAAAATCTAAATTATGGAAAGTTGGATTTGTATCCCACCATTTTAAACTTGCTCTTTTTGGATTGTCATAGATTCCAGATTGCAATTTTACACGGAGTTCGCGCTTTTGTGACGGTTCTTTTTCGTTTAATGCGATAATACCATTTAAAGCACCGCTACCATACAAAACGGAAGAAGCACCTTTGATTACCTCAATTTGCGAGGCATTTTCAAAGGGAATTGCATTCCATTTTGCATCGCCAAGATCAGGGGATTGCATTGGTATTCCATTCCAAAGAACTAAAACACGACTTCCAGCGCCGTATGAATATCCTCCACCGCCTCGAATACTAACCTGGCCATCCATGGCATAAACACCTGGACTTTGATCCACGGCTTGCTCTAAATCTGTAATTCCTTTGTTATTAATCAACTCGGGTTTTAGAATCTCCATGGAAATAGATACTTCTTCCATTTTTTGGGATCTTCGGCCTGCAGAAACAACAACTGTAGCAATATTCTGAATGTTCTCGCTCAATCGAATCGTAACTGCTCCAGGAGATTCAACGGTTGTAGTATCATTCAAAAAGGGCTGTAAGGAGGTGATTAATGTTATGGGATATTTTTCCACTTGAAGTTTAAATTCACCATTTGCATTTGAAATAGCCTTTTGTCCATTTGAACAACTAATTTTTGCTCCAATCATTGGTTGCTTTGAGTCGTACTGAAGCACCTTTCCTACTAATTGAATACTTTGAGAAAAACTGGTTTTAGGAAAAAGTAAAATAACGAGAAAGGTATATTTCACAAAAAGTTTCATAGTCGATTAATTCAATAGTTCATTTCGAATGTTTGACGAAAATACCAATTTTAAAAAACAAACAGCAGCCTTAACGAAAAAATTAAATAGTAGGGTTTTTTACTTTCGAAGTCTATACTATTTTCGGGATGCTCCATATTTTTTATTCTTTAGTTTAAAATTGTACATTTTTATTGCGAAACACATGGATTATTTGCTTAAATTCAAGTAACCTTAAATTTAGCAACCTTGAACAACTCTCTTTTAATTCATCAAATCGGATTAACATTTCTCCAGGGAATCGGACCAAAAAAAGCGAGTCACCTTGTTTCCAAACTTGGAAGTATTGAAGCAATTTTTTGTGAAAAACTAAATCAAATTCATCACTTAACAGGTATTGGTAAGTCAGTTTTACAAAATATGCACAGAGAACAAGCTTTGCAACGCGCAGAAGTACAAATGGAGTATATCCTTAAACATTCCATTTCCACCCATTTCTATTTGGACATCAATTATCCCAGACGATTGAAACAATGCGAAGATGCCCCTTTGTTGCTTTATAGCAAAGGGACTTTTGATCCCAATCCGGCACGTGTAATTTCGATTGTAGGAACGCGAACAGCAACGGAATATGGGAAAGGTTTATGTGAAGAATTGATTTTTAAAATTAAAGATTCCGACATTCAAATTGTAAGTGGAATGGCTTACGGAATTGATATTTTGGCGCATCAACTGTGTGTAAAAAACAATATTCAAACCCTTGGCATTTTGGGTCATGGATTGGATCGTTTGTATCCAAGTGTGCATAAACGAACTGCGGAACAAATGTTTTTCAATGGTGGTTTGCTAACTGAATTTATTCCTGGAACACGGCCAGACCGCGAAAATTTTCCAATGCGTAACCGAATTGTTGCTGGAATGGCCGACGCAACAATTGTAATAGAAAGTAAAAAGTCAGGAGGGTCGCTAATTACGGCGAATCTTGCTAATGATTATAATCGGGATGTATTTGCCTTTCCAGGGAATATTGGACAACTTTTTTCAGAAGGATGCAATGGTTTGATACAGAAAAATAAGGCGCACATGGTTTTGAATGGTTCCGATTTTTTGAAACAAATGAATTGGGAAACAGATCAATCAAAAAAAGCGGTTCAACGCAGTTGTTTTATTGAACTATCTAAAAATGAGCAAATGGTCTGTAAAGTTTTGGAAAATTCTTCAGGACAACATGTGGATGTGCTCTCTATTAAAACAAACCAATCTGTTTCTTCCTTGAATGTTCAATTGTTTCATTTGGAAATGAAAGGCGTTATAAAATCCTTACCGGGAAAAAAATATGTGCTTATTTGAAAAGTTCATAAAACAGAAAAGTCACTTTTTCCAATAGTCTTAGATCATTATTACGATGCCAAGACGTTTGGAAAAAGTGACTTTTCTCGATTGGTCTCTTATTTTCTAGCGTCTAATTCCAGCATTTAGAAAACGACGGTTATCTACAATATCTGCTTTTTTCTTCAATCCTCCCAATGCCTGTCCTTGCAAACCACCTTTCAACGCAGCTAACATTTGGTCACGTTCTACCGTATAATTTGCAGCTGCAGGGGCTTTGATTGTTTTATCGATGCGAATAACATAAACGCCCATCTTTCCTTTTAAAGGCATTGTGCGTTGTCCATCTTTTAAATTAGAGAAAAGGGAACCAATAACTTCTGCTTCAAATCCAGCACCGGTTATTTGTGGGTTAGCAAATGTAACTTCTGCTTTCATTATTTCAGAATTAGCTCTTTTAGCCATATCGTTTAAATTCTTGTCTTTCAACAGTTGATTCGTTAAACGTGCAGCTTTTTTCTCTTCCAATAAATCGCGTTTCATTACTATTGTTGCATCTTCAAATGTTGGAGCTCCTTTTTCACGTATTGAAGAGACGATTGCAATAATGTAACGGTTCTTTTCCTTAATTGGAGCGGAGGTTAAATCACCAACAGCCGATTCCTCAGAGAATGCAAGTTTTAAAATCTTGTCTTCCGCAAATTGCGTTTCAAAACCGTATAATTTTGGACTTAGCTCTTCGATATTCAATGGACGTACAAAGTAGCCAGCTTTCAAAGCAAGCGTATCAAATAATTCCAATTTCTTTTTGATATCCGATTGATTTGAAATTTTAGCCTCCAATTTATATAAAAGATTATACACTTCACTGTCTTTCATATCTGTTGTTTCCTGACTCGCTTTGAATGATTTTTGAACAGAAGCCAAAACTGGATAAGTGGTTGCGTCTCTTTCTAATACTTCAATGATATGAATCCCATAAAGTGTCTTTACAGCTCCAATTTTTCCAATTTTTTCAGTAGCACAAAAGGATGCAAATTCAGGAACCATATCCGCCTCAATAAAGTTGTCAATTAGACCACCTTGAGGAACTGATCCTTTGTCATCACTATATTTAGTAACAAATTCCGCAAAATTATCTTTTGTAAGAAGCTTCATTAAACTATCTGCAGTTTTCTGCTTTGAAGCAATTATTTTTTTATCTGTTGACTGATTAGTTGACAATAAAATATGTCTTGCTTTCATTCGAGTTGGTGTAAAACCAATAATTTTGGATACAACAACATTTCCCTTACTAGTGTATGGTCCTACTACTTGTCCCGTAGCTGCAGTTTTGAAGATTGTATCCATATAGTTTGGATACGATTGCATTTTTTGCGCTTTCTCATTGGATTCTGGAACTGCAGTCGCATTTTTCGCAGAAGAATAAACTTTGATATCTGAATTCTGCATCACAAAAATGGAATCATTTGATGCGGAAATAAACCCTTTCTTAATTTCTTCCATTGTTGCATTAAATACACTGGAATCTTTCTTGGATGGGTTTACTAAAACATCAAAGTAACGTACTTCACGACTCGCGGTCTTGTTTTCGTATTTTTTATCATTTTTATGCGCTTCATAGTACTTTTCTAATTCAGAATCTGATATTTTAATGTCTTCATCTGTAATTTCACTGTATCTTCTGACAACATAAGAAATACTTTTTATTTCTTTTTGAGCAAAATATTCCTCTTCCGCTTCTAGTTTTGTAACGTATACTCCTTGCCCTAATAAAGCAAAATATTTTTCCTGCTTGCGGCGATCAGAGTAGTATTTTTTACTATCTTCCCATTGTTTTTGAACTTTTGGATCTTCAGAAGTTTCCATTTCTTCAATTCTCTTCTCCAACAATTTTGGGTTGAATAATCCCGTTAACGAATCGGTAAATCCTTGGGATAATTCTTGCATTACTGGAAATCCATCTCTACCATATAGATAGGAATCAAATTCATTGTCACTTACTTCAATCCCTAAAGCTTCGTATTCTTTTTCAAAGATGGAAGTTTCTACTGTGTAATTCCAAGCCTTATCAATAGATGCTTCTTGGTCTTTTGGCGTGTATTCCCGCTGCTGTTGGGCAAATTGAGTTTTATCCTGCTCTTGAAATTTCAAACTAGCTTCTTCAAATGCTTTGAAATCAACCTTCTCCCCATAAACAGTCCCATAACCAATTTGATCACCTGAACCTTCTGTTATGCGTTGCCAGTCGCCCATTATAAAAGCAAACAATGCAACTCCAATTACGATTATTAATAATCCTGATTTTTCGCGAATTTTTCCAATTAATGCCATTTCTTTATTCTTTATAGGGTGCGAATATAATTAGATGAATTGATTTTTGAAAGTTTATATGGGTTTATAACATAAAAAAAAGCCGCAACATTTAAATGTCACGGCTTTTTTGAGTCTTTTTTTATTTCCCGCCTCTGCCAGCTCCAGGAGGAGTTGGCCCTTGTTTTCCTGGACTTGGGTTTTTATCTTCCGTTTGTGGAACATAATTAATTGTAATTGTTTCGGTATCGGTTCCGCAAGAATTTGTTGCAGTTATAACAAACGTATTCACACCTGGCACCAACGTCACGCTGGTGGAAAGCATATTATTTGCAGTATTGAAATTCACCCCATTTATGGTTCTTCCGTTTTGTGTGAAATTTATTCCTTGTCCATTATTGGAGTTTAGAACAGATGCCGTAAAATTGAATGCTGCAGTTGCAACGGTTGTTCCGTTAG
>CANJSS010000054.1 GCA_947476955.1 Flavobacteriales bacterium | reverse complement strand
GATATTTATGCTGCTGTATTTGAATTTTATACGGTATAAGTAAACAAATTATTCTTTGATAGTGCAGCTCTGGTAATCTTGCCACCCAAAGGAATAACTCAACGATTCACATTCTGTTTTTGCATTTTTCTTCGTGTTTTCAATAGAAACATTTGTAACAATTGGGTTCCAATCTTCACCGTTTACTATATGCTTGCACTCACATTTGTAAGCCTTTTCGCAGGAAGAGAAAGAAATCAGTAGAAGCGATACATAAAAAATCTTTTTCATGGTTTTTTTTTCAAAATTACATTTTTTTCAAGAAAATTCAAGTTTGACTGAAAAGATAAATCCGATTTTTTCAAAATAGCTTTTTTCAAATTTTACAGTTCGCAAATCAATGTATCAAAGCGTGGCGAATAGCCAGCCCAAATTCCCAAAGCACCTCCATTGATGTTGGAAGGAATATTTGTTGGTGTTGCGAATGGATTTCCTGCTGAAAAAAGCTGCGTATATTTTTTTTCCATGAATTGGTATACCGCTTCATCCATTTTAGATAATTTCACAACAAGCGTATCTCCAAGTTTATAAAATCCTTTAAATTCATCCGGCAAAGACGCGTCCTGAAAACTCATAGGATTTTCGTACGCAAAATCAAACGTTAAACCATCAATAAATTGGTCGTCAAAAAATGGCGAAAAAGGCTTGCTATAGCTTGTTTCATGAATATATCTTATTTCCCAGAGATAGCCATCAAATTGGTTGGCATTATCTGAAATTGTTGCCCAAGAATACCCGTATTCGGTTTGATTTTTCGCAGGTTTCCAAAAGGTATTCAGTGAATTTATTGGTGGAACTATTGTAGTTTGGGAGGTGTAGGTTTTACCATCATATTTTACGTTTAAGGTATATGTTTTGCCAACTTGACCCAAAATTTCCGGGTCAAAAGAAGTATAGGCACACAAGTGGTAATTGGCTATTTCTTCCACAGGAATTCCAAAAAATTGTGCAGCAAAATTTTCTGTCCCTGCTGGCAGCGCATCCGTGCAAATTTCAATCAATGGAAAAATCGTTGTTCCATCGCTAACAGAAAGTACCGCACCAGAAATAAAACCATTCAAATATGCTTCCAAATTTGTTGGTGAATAAATATCGTTTGTTCTAGAAAGTAAAACTACCGGTGGAAAGTTTGTTTCAATTCTACCATCGATTACTATTTTTTCTGCATAACCAGGAATTTCAATTTTCACTTCCTTCGTGCAGGAATTAAACAGCAATAGAACCAACAAACCGGAGATAACTTTTTTCATGTTTTAATATTCAAAATTCCATGTAACACTTGGAATAATCGGGAAAAGTGTAACCTGTTTAACCGTTATTTTAAAATCGCCATTTAGGAAATCCCCATCGTTATCAACGTATAAAAAGAAAGGATTTGCTCTATTATAGACATTGTAAATGGAAAACGCCCAGTTACTTCTGAATCTCTTTTTGACTTGAATTTCTTCGCCAGTCAGCAAATCTGTTTTGAGTTTGTATGCTTTATCGTACAAAGTTGCTGAAATGTCTAAACGATGATATGGAGCCATTCGAGTGGAATTTCGTTCCCCGTAATTAAACAGTAAATTCTGTTCCTGGACATACCAGGAGGAAGGAAGCGTCAACGTATTTCCTGTTGCGAAGATGAAACAAGCTCCAAAAGTCCAGCGATCATTTAGTTTATAATTTGCAACAACAGATAAATCATGTCTTCGGTCATATTTTGCTGGAAAGACTTTCCCGTTGTTTAAATCAGGGAAAATACGTTCCGTTTTTGACCATGTATAACCAACCCATCCAGTTAATTTTCCATAAGATCGCTTAACAAAAAGTTCCAAGCCATAGCTCCATCCTTTTCCAAAAACCAACAAATTATCTGTGTTATCATTGATGTCATCTCCGGGCAGCGCACCTTCCTTGTATTCAATGAGGTTTTTCATGCCTTTATAATAAACTTCAACAGAAGTTTCAATTCTGTCTTTAAGGAAATTCCGGAAATACCCAATTGAAGCTTGCCAACCTTGTTGCGGCTTTGCCAAATCTGTCGTTGGATACCAAATATCCGTTGGCAAGGATACAGCACTCAAGGAGGTTAAGTGAACATATTGGTAATTATAGGAATAACCAGCTTTAATTGAACTTTTATCCGGCAGCAACCATCGTCCGGAAATACGTGGTTCTAAACCATTGTAAAATTTAATTAAATCGCCTTTTGAATAGGTGAAAGAAGTGTCAGCCACTCCAACTCCTCCTTTTTGGTAACGTGTAAATGGCCCAACTTGGTGGTACATACTATAACGTAAACCGAAATTAAATCGAATTTTTTCATTAAGATCGAATTCATCCAAAATGTACAATGCAGATTCATGGCTGTAGAGTTTTTGTGCCTTTCCGGTGTCAAATACAACTTCGTTGGTTTCAGCTGATACGCTAGTGGGAGTGAAAGTATGATAAATGTAATCTGCTCCCCATTTCAGTCTGTTTTTTGTGTTTGCGTAATATGTAAAATCAACTTTTGATCCAATATCACGAACGCCAGATTTCAATGCAAAACGAAATTCATCTTGCTTAGAACCAAAGCTGAACATATAATCCGAGAAAGTTGTTGTAACGTTCATAAATAATTTATTGGAAAACAGGTGATTCCAACGCAAAGCGGCAATACCATTTCCCCATGGCATTTCAACTTTGAAATTGTCCTCTTTGTTATCAAAAACGAACATGTCTTTCCCATAATAGCCGCTTAGGTAAATTCGGTCTTTATCGGTCAATTTATAGTTTAGTTTTACGTTTAAATCATAGAAAAAATAGCTGGATCCATAAAATGGGGAAGTGTCTGGAATTGCAGCTTTCATAATCAAATCTATATAGGTTCTTCTTGCTGAAATTATAAACGATCCTTTGTCTTTTTTTAAAGGCCCTTCGATTGTCAAGCGGGAAGAAATAGCCCCAATTCCACCTTTGTAACTAAAGCGTTTGTTGTTTCCTTCGTTCATATTTACTTCCAACACGGAAGACATTCGTCCGCCGAAATTGGCTGGCATACCACCTTTAATTAGATTTACACTTTTAACAGCATCCACATTGAATACGGAAAAGAAACCGAATAAATGCGCCGCATTGTAAACTACACCTTCATCCAGAAGAACGAGGTTTTGATCCGGTCCTCCACCGCGGACATAAAATCCTTGTCCTCCTTCTGAAACAGAAGAAACTCCGGGTAATAATTGAATGGTTTTTATAATATCTACTTCACCCATAAATGCGGGGAGGGTCTTTATTTGGTCTATTTCTAATTCTATTTGACCAATTTTTGTGGAATTAATATTTTCACCTTTCTTCGCATTAACAAGAACCTCCTCAATTTCTTGCATGTTTGTCCCTAGCTCAACATTCAGCACAACGTCTCTCGAAAGATCGATTTCCTTGATTTCTGTTTCGAGACCTGTTACACGAAATTCAATTTTGTAAATTCCAGAAGGAACGGTTATGGAATAAAACCCATAGGTATTCGTTAAAGTGCCCTGCGACAAGCTGGGAACAAAAATCCGAGCACCTATCATCGCTTCGCCATTTCTCCCATCCGTTAAATAACCACTCAAAGTGTGTTTTTCTTGCGCAATTGCTTTAAATGATAGAATTATAAGCGTTAAATAAAAGAATATTTTAAGCATATTTTTTAAAATGGTTTCTAAAGGTACGAATCTAATAATACCTTGGGAAACAAAAAACTCGAACGTGGCTTTTTATTTAAAAAATGTGTATAAATTCCTATTATTCTCTTGTAAACCAATTAAAAAATGGAAATAATTGGCAGCTCAATTGTTGGTTCCTAAAGTTTTTCTTCAATTCAGTCAGAATACCTAAATTCGCACTGTAAATAAGTTACACATAAAGTGATCAAATGAAAGTTGCATATAATTGGCTAAAACAATACGTTGATACGAACCTTTCTGCTGAAGAAATCGGAAAGATTCTTACAGAAACGGGTTTAGAAGTAGAAAGCATTGATAAAATTGAAGCAGTTAAAGGTGGCTTGGAAGGCGTATTTGTTGGCGAGGTTCTAAGCTGTGAAAAGCATCCAGATGCAGATAAATTAAAAGTTACTTCCGTTACGATTGGTGGAGAACCTTTGCAAGTTGTTTGCGGTGCTCCAAATGTTGCCGTTGGTCAAAAAGTGCTGTTGGCAACTGTTGGTGCTACTTTATATCCATCACCAGACGCGCCACTGAAAATGAAAGTTTCAAAAATTCGAGGGGTTGATTCTTTTGGAATGTTGTGCGCTGAAGATGAATTAGGACTTGGTAAATCGCATTCTGGAATTTTAGTTTTGGATCCCACTATAGAAGTTGGAACGCCAGCTTCAAAAGTTTTTAATTTGGAAGATGATTACCAAATTGAAATAGGCTTGACCCCAAATCGTGCGGATGCAATGGGACATGTTGGCGTAGCAAGAGACATAATCGCATACTTGAATTTTCACAAAAAAGAGAATTTAACCTTAAAAATGCCTGATATTTCTGCGTATAAAGTGCAAAACACATCGCTTGTTATAGATGTTTCTGTTGAGAATCCAGAACTTTGTTCTAGATACGTTGGAACAACACTAAAAAATGTAACAATTAAACCTTCTCCTGAATGGTTGCAAAAAAGCTTGCGTGTAATTGGAATCTCTCCAATTAATAATGTGGTCGACGCAACGAATTACGTGATGCGCGAATTAGGAACGCCATTACATGCTTTTGATGTTCGTTCTTTACATGGAAAAATCAGTGTGAAATTAGCACAAGAAGGTGAGAAATTTACAACTTTGGATGGTGTGGAACGCATATTGTCTTCCGGAAATTTAATGATTACAAATGCTTCAAAATCCCTATGTATTGCAGGAGTATTTGGAGGCGATGAATCTGGAATTAAAGAGGACACAACCCAGATTTTCTTGGAATCAGCTTATTTCAATCCTGTTTCTGTTCGGAAAACAGCAAAGTTTCATGGATTAAATACAGATGCCAGTTTCCGATTTGAACGCGGAGTAGATCCAGAATTGACAGAATATGCAATGAAACGTGCTGCCTTATTGATTCAGGAAATTGCAGGTGGAGAAATTTCCATGGAAACGGTAGATATATATCCCCAAATATTGGAGAATCGCACGGTGGTATTTAGTTACGACCGTTGCAACAAACTAATTGGAACTGTTATTTCTGTGCAAGACGTTGATAAAATTTTGTCTTTCCTCGACATAAAAGTTACCGAAGTTAAAGATGGTATTGCACAATTGAGCGTTCCGCAATATCGCGTGGATGTGACACGTGAAGCAGATGTAATTGAGGAAGTTTTGCGAATTTATGGTTTCAACAATGTTCCATTACCGGAAAAATTAAATACTTCGATAAATTCATTTTCTAAACCAGACAGAGAGAAGGTTCAAACCGTTTTATCCGAATTATTAGTCGGAAAGGGCTTAGTTGAAATGTTGAATAATTCATTGACAACAGCAACTTACGTGGAAAATTTGGGTGGAGATTCGCTTCATTCTGCTCGAAATGTGCAGATGCTGAACCCATTAAGTCTGGAATTGGATGTGATGCGTCAGTCGCTTCTATTTAATGCTTTAGAGGTTATTGAGCACAATCAAAATCGCCAACATGCAGATTTGAAATTATTTGAATTCGGGAAAGTATACCATAAATACGAGAGTGGTTTTGCTGAAAATAAACATTTAATCTTAATATTAACCGGAAAAAAAGAAAAGGAATCCTGGAATTCTTCGAAAGAATCTGTTTCTTATTATGCCATGAAAGGACTCGCGAATGCTGTTTTTTCGCGACTAGGTTTGAACGATTTGGTGCAAGAATCCGCTTTAAAAAATTCTGTTCTTCAGGACGGGATTCAATGGACAATTCTAAAAAAGAAGGTAGGAGAAATAGGTTGGATTAATCCAGCAATGAAAAAACATTTTGGAATTAAAAAGGATGTTTTTGTAGCCGATTTTGACTGGGATGTAATTCTTGAAAGTTTACAGTTTGTAAAAATAAAATATACGGAGTTACCTAAGACGTTTGCCGTAAGAAGAGATTTCTCATTGGTATTAAATACCCAAACAAACTTTTCTGATATCGAGGCAGTTGCAAAGAACTGTGATAAAAAGATTTTAAGAGAAGTTGGATTATTTGATGTTTACGAGGGTAAAAATCTGGAAGAAGGAAAGAAATCTTATGCAGTTTCCTTCACGTTTCAAGATTTTGAACAAACTTTAAAAGACCAACAAATAGATTCCTTGATGGAAAAAATTCGGTTGGATTTGGAAGTGAAATTGGGTGCTAAATTGAGGAGTTAAGTATTTATTTGACTTTTTTATCCAGTTGATATAGTACATTATTTTTTTTTCCATTACTTAATTGAGCTCCGAATTTATGTCAAAATACCAACAAATAATTGTTACAGGCATTGGAACAGACGTTGGAAAAACGGTTGTATCCGCAATTTTAGCCCAAGCGTTAAAAGCATCTTATTGGAAGCCAATTCAAGCAGGGGAACTGGATAATACAGATACGATGAAAGTGAATTTTTGGACGGATCAAAATGTTACGGTTCTGCCGGAAGCTTTTCGTCTTGAAAGTGCAATTTCGCCTCATGCTGCAGCAGAAAAGCATGGTGTGAAAATAACCAAAGAATCATTGAAACTTCCAGATATTAAAGGAAATTTAGTAGTAGAGGGAGCTGGTGGAATATTAGTACCCGTTAACTATTCTGGTTTATTATTAGTTGAACTTTTTCACGATTGGAATTTGCCTATTGTTGTCGTTTCAAGGCATTATGTCGGAAGTATTAACCATACTTTGCTCACGATTGATTACTTAAAAAACAAAGGATTTAATATCTCTGGAATTGTTTTTGTTGGAGATGAAAATTTGCCCTCAGAAACACTTATTTGTTCCAAAACAGGCTTATCAATGTTAGCCAGAATTCCGCTGACAATAAAGTTAGATGCTCGTTTTATTCAATCCCAGGCAAAAAAGATTTCAATCGAAAAACTTGTATTCACGGAGAATTAAATGGAATGAGCGATACTCTAGGAAAAGATCAAAAGCATGTCTGGCATCCATTTACACAAATGCAGACTGCTCCTCAACCGTTGGAAATAATTCGAGCGAAAGATGCCGTTTTATATGCTGCAGATGGAAAAGAATTTATTGATTGTAACTCATCTTGGTGGGTGAATGTCCACGGTCATGGAAATGAACATATTGGAAAAGCTATTTCGGAACAATTTTCTAAAATTGATCACGTGATTTTTGCCGGTGCAACCCATCCCAAAGCCGAAGAATTAGCAAAACGAATTACAGCCTTGTTGCCCGTGCCTTTTCAAAAGGTGTTTTTCAGTGATAATGGTTCAACAGCAGTGGAAGTTGCCTTGAAAATGGTTTTTCAATATTGGACGAACAATGGAACTCCAAAAACTCGAATTCTAGCACTAGATGGCGCTTATCACGGAGATACTTTTGGTGCGATGTCAGTTGGCCAACGCGGTTATTTCAATGCGCCATTCGAGCCTTTTTTCTTTGAAGTGGATTTTTTGGAATTTCCAACGCTTGAAAATGAAAATTTACTTTTGGAAAAGGCAGAAGTGCTCTTTAAAACAAATGAATTTGCAGGGATAATTTTAGAGCCGCTTATTCAAGGATCCGCTGGGATGCGCATGTACAGCGTTTCGTTTTTAGAAAATTTGGTTGGTTTGGCTAAAAAACATAGCGTTTTAGTGATTTTTGATGAGGTAATGACTGCTTGGGGAAGAACCGGCAAATACTTTGCGATGCACTATTGTAATGTGAAACCAGATATAGTCTGTTTGTCTAAAGGGCTGACTGGCGGAGTTTTACCATTAGGCTTAACCGTTGCGACAAATCAAATTTTTGAGGCATTTTTATCGGATGATAAATCGAAAGCATTATTACACGGTCATTCCTTTACCGGAAATCCATTAGCATGTGCTGCAGCCTGCGCAAGTTTGGATATTTTTGAGAAGGAAGAAACGTGGGAAAATATTCATCGAATTGAATCCTCACATCGTTATTTTAAAGCACAAATTGAACAACATCCTTTTGTGAAAGAAGCACGTGTTTTAGGAACAATTCTGGCAATTGAAATCGAAACAGGGGAAGGAAACACCTATTTTTCAACAATTCGAGACAAAGCATATGCTTTTTTTCTAGAAAATGGTTTATTTGTTCGCCCACTAGGGAATATTATTTTTATAAATCCGCCTTATTGCATAATGGATATCCAATTGCAGAAGTTTCAGAGGGTTTTAATTCGTTTTCTTGATCTTTTGAAAAAGGATACACGAAATTAGTTTAACTGCGGCAGCACAAAAAAAGGTTTGATTTGTTTATTTACAAAACACGAATATGAAAAAGGTTCTTTATTCAAATACTTTTATTTTCTGCGCCATTGCGTTGACTAGTTTTTTAAATTCGTGCCAAGCCCAAAACGTTAATTCTTCCTTGAAAACAGAAAATAATATGGATTCCACTAAAAAATACAATCCTTTAACGCCAGACCAACTTCGCGTAATTGAGTACAAAGGAACTGATCGGCCTTTTACTGGCGATTACTATCAGAAAACAGATAATGGAGTTTACATTTGTCGCCGTTGTAATAATCCTTTGTACCGTTCAGATGATAAATTTGATGGACATTGCGGTTGGCCGAGCTTTGATTTAGAAATAGAAGGAGCAGTAAACCGAGTTCCAGATGCTGATGGAAGTCGTGTGGAAATTATTTGTTCTAATTGCAATGGTCATTTGGGCCATGTTTTTGAAGGAGAACGATTTACGGATAAAAATACACGTCATTGTGTAAATACAAGTTCCCTATTGTTTGTACCAAAGAGTAAATTAAACGATTTGCCAGTTGTTATAAAGTGAGATAAATTCATTACTTTTAAGTGAAATAGATTAAAGTAATGCGTATCGACAACCTTTTTCTTCAACTAAAAGACGTTCAATTTCAAGCAGATAAGATTCTAAAATCCAAAGATTTGGAACAGGAGTCGCTGGAGCGATTTGCAAATTATTCCAAAGATTTGAAAGAAAGCTTGATCGATTTGGATTTGAATGAAGAACTTCTTATTCACGTAAGCGATATAGAAGAAATAGATCCGGAATTGAATCCAAAAATTCCAGTTGTAATTCTTGTTTTAGGCGCTTTGAGTTTTGGTGCAGCGTCCAAGAAATACAGAAAACGTAAAAGAGAAGAATATTTTAGAGAAAATATAAAGCGTATTCGAGATCGATTTTCTACTATCAATTTTTTGTTAAAAGATATATAGCGATCTGAACCGATAAACAGTTTGCATAGTCAGCAGGTTGATTTTTTAGATTACCGTGTTTCAGAAATTGCTTCCAAAATAATTTGACCTGCTTTTTGAATTTCACTTTCCGTAATGTTTAATGGTGGCGAAAGTCTAAAACTATACGGGTGCGATAAAAACCAAAAACTAATTAAACCTTTATCAAGGCAGCGTTTCACGACTTTTTCTACCCGCTCAAAAGATACCATATCAAAAGCGAAAAGCATCCCAATTCTGCGTATTTCTATTATTTCCGGATCGGAACCAACGATAGATTCCAATAATGCACCTAATCTTTCAACTTCACTTAAATCTATTTCAGAGGTTAATACGTCTAAAAAAGCATTTCCTGCAGCCGAAATTATTGGATGTCCACCAAATGTGGTAATGTGTCCAAGCATTGGATTGTGTGTAAATTCCCAAAGGTTTTCATGCGATGAAACTAGCGCGCCAATTGGCATTCCTCCACCTAGTGCCTTTCCAAGAACCAGAATATCTGGAATTACTCCAAAATGTTCAAAAGCAAAAATTTTCCCGGTTCTTCCCATTCCACACTGAATTTCATCGAAAATTAAAAGCGCTCCAACTTCGGTACAGCGTTTTCTTAGCTTGGTTAAAAAATCTTTCGTTGGAATTCGAACACCAGCATCACCTTGAACGGTTTCTATAATTACTGCTGCCGTTTTTGTGCTAATTTGATTTAAATCGGAAATTGAATTATGTTGAATGAATCGAATATCTGGCAATAATGGTCGGAACGCTTGTTTTTTTGCTTCATTTCCAGAAACACTCATCGCGCCATGTGTACTTCCGTGATAGGCTCCTCTGAATGAAACCAGCTCCGTTCTTCCAGTAACTCTTTTCCCTAACTTTAATGCCGCTTCAATGGCTTCTGTTCCGGAATTGACAGTATAAACACAGTTCAAATTTTCAGGTAGAAGAGAAACAAGCTTTTTTGCAAATTTTAAGGGCTCATCCTGAATAAATTCACCATAAACCATAACATGAGAATGCTTATCAATTTGTGATTTTAGAGCGTTCATAATTTTAGGATGGTTGTGGCCAATATTATTCACAGCAACACCAGCAATCATATCCATGTATGCCTTTCCAGATTTATCATAAATAAATAAGCCTTCAGCGCGTTCCACATCAATTAGATAAGGATGTTGGTTTGTTTGAGCAGTGTGTTGAATAAAACTTCTTTTTCTTTCCATCTTCAGTAAATTAAAAAAACCGCTGAACGATTCGTATCGGAGTCAACGGTTTTGAATTTTTATTCCTTGAATTTTTATCCTTTTCGACCGATTGTCTTTAAAGCTGCATCTACAACATCTTGTGTATCAATATGGTATTTTGTCATTAACTCCATTGGCGTTCCGCTTTCACCGAAGGAATCATCCACAGCAACATATTCCTGAGGAGCAGGGAAATTTTTAGATAAAACTTGCGCTACAGAATCCCCTAATCCGCCATTTGCCATGTGTTCTTCTGCTGTAACAACACATTTTGTTTTGCGAACAGATTTTAAAATTGCTTCTTCGTCCAAAGGTTTAATAGTGTGCATGTTTATCAGCTCAACAGAAATACCTTTCTCCGTAAGAATTTTTGCTGCTTCAATAGATTTCCACACTAAATGACCACAAGCAATAATTGTTACATCCGTTCCTTCCGTTAAAACATCCGCTTTTCCGATTACAAATTCTGCGTCTGGCTTTACAAATATTGGCATTACAGGTCTTCCAAATCGCAAATAAACTGGTCCAACATGTTTCGAAATTGCAATAGTAGCTTGTTTTGTCTGATTGAAATCACAAGGTACAATTACGGTCATATTTGGCAACATTTTCATCATTCCGATATCTTCCAGTATTTGATGTGTAGCGCCATCCTCACCCAAGGTCAACCCAGCATGAGAAGCACAAATTTTTACATTTTTCTGAGAATAAGCAATAGATTGTCTAATTTGATCGTAAACACGACCTGTAGAAAAATTTGCAAATGTTCCAGTATATGGAATTTTTCCTCCTATTGTCATCCCTGCTGCCATGCCCATCATATTTGCTTCAGCAATTCCAACTTGAAAAAAGCGTTCTGGATTTTCCTTCAAGAAAGTATCCATTTTCAATGAACCTGTAAGATCTGCACAAAGGGCAACAACATTTTCGTTTGTTCGACCTAATTCCGCTAAGCCTTCACCAAACCCTGAACGCGTATCTTTATTTCCAAAGATTTCAAATTCTACCATCGTTATAAATTTATTGTTGTTGTTTTATTTGAGTTAATTCTAAATATTTTTTCCACTGTATAAGCTGAAGACCTCAGCTGCTTTGGTCGGTATACCAATTTGTAATTGCCTGGTTGTAAAAATAAACTTCCGTTTCTATAATTTTCATCCAAATTACAAACCCACTCAACGCTGCCATTTTCCCGAAAAACAAATAGTTGCGCAACGAGCGTATTAAAAGAACGGTAGTTAAAAATTCCCGGTGCAGGAATATCCACGTGAATTGTACTGCTTTGAGAGACTTCTACTTGAACATTCGTCCGTGGTAGCGTAAGTATTTCCAAGTCATATTTTCCAACGAGGTATTTATCGGTATTATTCACCTTTTGTACATTGATTGTGGTTGGATTATCTTTTTGCATTATTCGTGCTTCTAGATTGTATTGTTTGGCAGCATTGATATACCGCACCTTTATAAATCCTTGCGGCGCATCCACGGTAATTGTATTGTGAATATTTCGCTGAAGAACTATATTTTTCTTTTCAATTTTTGGCAGCGTGTTCACCACCAAATCGTATTTTATTGTTGGATCGATGATGAGCGTATCCGGATTCCCGAATCGATTTATGGTGTGCACAAAAGTGTACTTCAAATTTTTCGTTCCGGATTCATACAGAAATAAGGTTACATCTGTTTCCTTCGGTTGTTTGGAAATATCGTTAAGATTTATCTGAACTGTTGTATTTAAAAGTGCTTTGGATACAACATTATTCAAAACATTTCGAAAGGCATCTTTTGTTTCCGCATCTGCATATTCGCCTATACAATTAAATTTTTCTAGATAGGATAAATCCATTCCTAGACCAATTACAAACGGGGTAACTTTTACACCCTTATCCTTTAATTTTTTAGCAATTACACAAGGATCATTATCACATGCTTCGAGTCCATCCGTAATTAGTATTATGATATTTCGAGATTTCTGATCTGGAAAATCTTCTGCCGCAGCTTCCAATGAGCGGGCAATTGGTGTGGTGCCTTTTGCTTCAATAGATTTAATTCGGGATTTAACCTTATCATAATTATCCGCGCCAAATGGAATTTCTAATTTTGTATCGTTGCAATCTTGGTAGGTAGCTGTGATAGGCGATTGGTGCCCGTATACCCGCAGCGCTATTTCAAGATTTGGAGTTCCTTTTAAGCTATCTACTGCTTGCGCAAGCAATTCTTTTGCTGCTTCAAGCCGAGTTTGTGCGTCCCATTTTGCATTCATACTATTAGAAGCATCCAAAATAAATAGGATGCGAGTCAATTTCTCCTGGCCATACATAAATGGCGTAAAGAAGATTGCTGCTATTAGTAGGAATTTCTTCAATTAGTAGTCTCCTAATGTTTCTTCCAATTGTGCTAGAGCGCTCTCTAGTTGTTCTGGATTTGGAGCTACGCCATGCCATTTGTGAGAACCAACCATAAAATCAACTCCTTGACCCATTTCTGTCTTCATGATAATTACAATAGGCTTTCCTTCCCCACAAGAACTTTGTGCTTTTAAGAGCACATTTTTCATGTCAATCATATTGTGCCCATCCATTTCAAAAACAATCCAACCAAAAGCTTTCCATTTTTCGGCAAGATTTCCCAAGGAAAGAACATCTTCTACATCTCCATCGATTTGTCTTCCATTGTAGTCGATAGTAGCGATAATATTATCTACTTTATTTGCTGCTGCGTACATTGCTGCTTCCCAAATTTGCCCTTCTTGTAATTCTCCATCTCCATGAAGCGTGTAAACAAAGGATGCGTCTTTATTCATCTTTTTAACAACTGCCGCGCCAATTCCAACGGAAAGCCCTTGTCCTAGTGAACCAGAAGCAACGCGAACACCTGGCAGTTTTTTATCTGTTGATGGATGTCCTTGTAATTTAGAAGATAATTTTCGAAATGTTGCCAAATCTGCAATTGGAAAATAGCCCGAACGGGCCAAAACACTATACCAAACTGGCGAAATATGACCGTTGGACAAGAAAAACAAATCTTCACCAATTCCATCCATCGTGAAATTGGATGTATTAATTTTCATTACATCAAAATATAAGAGTGTCAAAAAATCTGCACAACCAAGAGATCCCCCCGGATGCCCGGAATTTACATCTGCCACCATTCTAACAATATCCCTTCTAACCTGTGATGCAATGCGCTCTAATTCTGTTGTTTCCATATTTTTACGTTATATCTTTGTTGTGCCTTGCAAAACTAAGTCAAATAATTAACTTTGTTAATCGCCTTTGAGGTCATTTTTTCCCCAAAAGCAACTTTTTTTGAACAATTTGAGTCTTTAAAATATATTTATTGGAATTATGAAAAAACAGTTTTTAATACTTACGATTTCTGCTTTTGTGACTTCGTTTAGCTATGCTCAGAAGGCAGATGTGCGACTAGAAAAAAAATATTCACAAAAAGAAATTACGCAAATGATTCAAGATAATCCTGCACAATACAATGTGTTAGTCTATGCTTTGGATCACGCTTGTTATGTTATTGACAAGCCAGTTGAGAAGGATCTTTCCGGATTTACAACAATTCCTGTCGATGTTTCCAAGCCCATCAATTTTTTGGATTTAGGGCTTGAAATAAAAGACCAAAATCAATATTTTTTAATACAAGGAACGTCTAAAATGTTGGTAGTTAAATCCAATTGGGTTTTAAACCACGAATTAACTACTAAAAAATAATCAAAATGATAAGAATAACAACACTACTGACTTTTCTTACAATTTTAGTTTCCCAAGTAACCGCTCAAACGGTTATAATGGGAGAACCAGGATATCCACTTTCAAATCCGGCAAACTGTACAACTTTTGGTGTTGCAGGAACAAATTTCCAAGATCCAGGTGGAGGTGGTAATTACACAGCTAATTTCAACGATACAATCGTTTTCTGTCCCGATTTAAATTTGGGTACTAAAATGACAGCAACTTTTGCAATAAATGCTGGTTTCACCTTTAATGTTGATGGGTCTGATTTTATTTATGTCTACGACGGACCAAGCACTGCTTCGCCATTAATGGGAATGCATAACTCGGTAACGGATCCGAATGGATTTACGCACCAAGCAAGTTGGAATAATCCATCAGGTTGTTTGACAATCGTTTTTATTTCCAATGGATCTGTTCAAGGAACGGGTTGGGATGCAAATGTTCAATGTGGAAATCAATTCCAACCATTCTCACCTCATATTGAAGCGTATGTCAATGGTGTAGGACCAGATGTTTTAAATCCTGCAGATACAGGATTTGTTGATATTTGCTTTGGAGATAGTATTTTATTTATTACAAAACCAATTTTTCCTTATTCAGAAGAAATCACAGGTTTTGGGTATTCGCAAAATGTAAATAGTTCCATAGATTTTTTATGGGAAATCACCGATGGCGCTACCTATCCTAATAACGATTCCATCTGGTTTCTTCCCCCTGCACGTGCAGGATATTTAATAGATTTGACGTTAACAGATGAATTTCCTCAGGTTGAAAAAATGCGCTGTAAAGTTCGGGTTTCTCAGTTGCCAAGTTTTGCTGGAACTGGCCCTTTAGACGATGTTATTTGTTTGGGAGAGAGTACAACATTAGTAGGTGGAGTTACTATTTCGGATACTGTTGGTGTTGACATTCCAGCAGGTGAATTTAATTTGGGCGGTAATTTTGCTGGATTAACCTATCTTCCGGATGGTTCTGGTCAACAGTATCAGGCTCCAATTCAAATTGGTGGGTTCCCTTCAGGTGCAACTGTTCAAGATGCACAATCGTTGAATCAGGTGTGTATCACGATGGAACATTCTTACTTGGGAGATTTAGAAATTTGGTTGCAATGTCCTTCTGGTTTAATTGTTCCTCTTGTAAATTCTTATGGCGCTGGATTTATACCAGGAGGAAATAGCGGCGGTGGAACATTCCTTGGCCATCCTTTTGACGATGTGCAAGGTGGTGGAGCTGGAGAAGGTTGGGAATATTGTTTTAGTTCTGTCTTCAATGATATAGGTCCAATGACTCAAAACTTAGGAAATACAGTTCCTGTTGCTTTTGTACCTGGAACGCCTCCATTGTCTGCAGGTAATTCGATTGATCCGGCAAATACCTATGCTCCAGAAACCACTTTTGCTAGTTTTGCGGGTTGTCCTGTGAATGGAACTTGGACAATCTTCGTGCAGGATAATCTCGGTACGGATGATGGCTATATTTTTGAATGGGGTCTCTATTTTGATGGATCTTATTTCCCAGGACTAGGAAGCTATCAAAATACAGTAGAAACAAGTTTTTGGAGTGCTGATCCAACAATTATCTCCGGTCAAAATGATACATTGATTACTGTTCAGCCCAATGTAACGGGTGTTTATGGCTATACTTTTAATGTTGTTGATGATTTTGGTTGTCCTTACGATACAACAGTAACTTTATTGGTTCAAGAGTTGCCTGAAATTTTCAATGATACCATTGGTTGTGATTTCACGTTTCAAGTTGCTGGTACAACATCCGTTTCTGGAGGAGTTTGGTCAACAATAGCTCCAAACTTGACAATTTCACCAAGTTTAACAACTAATAATCCAACGATAACCTCGAGTACAGCAGGAACATACCCCGTCACCTTTACAGACAACGCCTGCAATTATGTCGTCGAATCGCTGATTACTTTCCCGGCATATCCAGTAATATTTGACGACACCTCTCTGTGTAATTTAGCCATGCAAGTTTCGGGAACGCAAGCATTTTCAACAGGCGGAGTTTGGACAGCATCCTCACCGCTCGTCAGTTTTAGCCCTTCAAATACAACGTTGAATCCAAACATCATCTCCACTGCTTCCGGCAGTTATATCATTACGT
>CANJSS010000053.1 GCA_947476955.1 Flavobacteriales bacterium | reverse complement strand
CATTTTCTTTAGAATTAGAAACAATACTTTAAAATGGTAATCCTGTTCGTTTCCGACAGTATAAATTATCCCACTCAAATCTGGGTAATCGTTGAAGCGATCCACGGCAGTTCCAATATCTTGTGTCATGTAAACCGCTGTTCCATCCGAGCGCAAAACGAGTTTTTCATCCAAACCATCCGCAGTTAAATCTATCCACACGGAGCCGTCCTCTTTTTTGAAAAACACGCCTTTTTTAAGGCCATCCAAAACAATATCTTTTCCCAAAAGGAAAGTTTCCGATTCGTAATATAAGGTATCAAAATCCACACCCATGGATTTGTACGTATAATCAAAGCCTTCGTAAACCCAATTGTTCATAGTTGTCCAAAGCAAGTACACTTGGGGATCTCTTGCTTCCCATTTTACCAGCATATCTTTGGCTTCGCGCAAAAGTGTGGTTTGGTTTTTGGCAAGATCCTTGATTTTTTCGTCCAATCCTTTTACTGCTTTTTCGTCTTTACCGATTTTTGCAGTTGACAAACGCATAAATTCCTCATGTACATCCAATGAAAATCCATTAAATTGGCCAATCTCCCATTGTGTAATAATATCATTTGCTTCCGCATTGAACTGCTTATCGAATTCTACATAATATTTCCCAACCAATTTATCTCCTTTCAAACCAGTATTTTTAGGCGTTTCCCGCTCCCCTTTTGCATTGAGAGGAGAAAACTTTTCCCAAGCAAGCATACTTTTGCAAATATGAATACCACGGTCGTTGATCACTTGTGTCTTGATTACAGAATGTCCATTTGCTTTCAAAATTTCCGCTACAGAATAGCCGAGGAAATTATTTCTCAAGTGTCCGAGATGCAGCGGTTTATTGGTGTTTGGAGAAGAATACTCTACCATAATTAGCGGTTTCGACTTTTCTTTTTGGAAGCCAAACTTTTCTTCCGCGTGCATTGCATTCAGTTTTGAAATCCAATATTCGTTGGATATTATTAGGTTTAAAAAACCGCTTACTACCTCAAAACGTTCGATTTCGGGTAATTTATCCACAAGAAAATTTCCTATTTTCTCCCCTGCTTCAATTGGACTGCAGCGCAATAATTTAACAAATGGAAATATAACCAATGTCAAATCTCCATCTACCTCTTTTCTTGTTTTCTGGAATTGAATTAGTTGCTCTTCAACTTGCAAACCAAACAATTCATTGGAGTGCTTTACTACTAATTCTTTTATATATGCTTCCATCAATTTTTTACTTCTTTAATGAATTCACAAGGCTTTCCAGTAATTCAAAAGCAACCTCGCCCATTCTATTCAATTTTTCATCCAAACATGGATTTACTTCTACAAATTCCACACAAACCGTTTTTGGCGAGTTGCCCAAGCTTACCAATAATTGCCTGGCTTGTTTTGGGATCAAACCATTCCTTACTGGAGTTCCAGTTCCGTAGGATGTAGCTTTTGGATCCATCGAATCTACGTCGAAAGAAATATAAATCACATCACAATCTTTCAAATAATCCAGTGCAAAAAAGGCAATTTGTTCTGTTCCTAATTCCAGCACTTCTTCCACTTTAAAGTTCTTAATTGACAGGCGTTTTATCAGCGCATCTTCCTCTGATTCCGTATCGCGCACTGCAATAAACACCAAATCTTGTGGTAAAATTTTAGCACCTGGAAATCCAATATTTTTCAGTTCGTCCCATAGAGTAACTGTTTCTAGAGGAACATCATTTTTAGCACATTCCATATTATCTTCCGCCAAAGCAAGAGCCAAAGGCATTCCGTGCATATTTCCAGAGGGAGTTGTGTATGGCGTATGTAAATCACCGTGTGCATCGATCCAAATTGCTCCGATTCTTTTGTCGGGATATGCATTTTTGATTCCAGCCAAGGTTCCTGCAGCAGAACCATGGTCACCCGCCAAAACAATGGGAAAATGATTATTTTTTAATTCAGAAGAAACTTTTTCCGAAACCGCCTCCAACACTTGCTTCAATCCGTTTATACGTTTTGCATATAAATAAGGGGTTGATTGGTCTAAAAGATGGTTCATTTGCGGTAAATTAAAAATTTCGTGGCTACCGAAAAGCACACTATTTTTAACTCTTGCGGCAGTAATTATTGCATCAGGACCCAATGAAGCTCCTCTGGTTCCAGCGGTAATCTCCGAACGGTTGATGATAAATGTAATTTCTTTTTCCATGCACGCAACAAATCAATTTCTTTTACAAAATTAGCATATTTCACCGGAACTAAAAGTGAAAAAAGAAATTGTAACACTTTTAAAGCAGCACGTTTCTTAAAATGTATAAAATTCTAAAAAATATAGAAATAAACAATAAATGTTACTTACTTTCGGTTTTAAAACAACATCTATGCGCAGACTTACGCTGCTTTTTTGTTTACTTGCTTTTGATTCCATTTCGCAGAAGCAAAAACCATTTTCAGGAAAACTCGTTTATTCGATTCAAATTCGAGATACCTCCTTACGGAAATTGATACCAATGAAACACATGTTGATTTTTACGAATGACACACTCGTTCGAATCGAGAATGAAACGGAGCAACTTGGTATTCAAGTAATGATAAAGCACTTGGTTTTGAACAAATCGTATTTATTATTGCAAACGCCGACGGGAAAATATGCCATTCAAACCGATCATGGCACACATAAAATAGATTCGTTTCCGTATACCTACAAAAAGAAATGGGGAAAGACACTTATTTGTGGCAAGAAAGCTAATAAATTACTGGTGAAAAGTAAAAATTTTCCAGATGATTTAATCTTTTATTATTACAAAAACACATCTGTGAAATACTTGAACTCGCATGGCAATTTTCCCGGTTTACTCGTGAAATATTACCTGCCTTCCGCCGACGGAATTTATGAATACACATTGGTTGAACAAGAAGAAATGATGCCACCCAAGGATGCGTTTGGAATTCCCTCTGATTTTAAAAAAGTTTCGTTCGACGAGTTCATGAATGAGATTCTGAAGAAGCAAACTGAAACACCAATCAAACTAGAATAAATCGACGCGAGAAATCTACTGAAATCCTATTTTTACTCTGAAATTCAAAATATAACGAAGATCAGCAATAGTATACTAACATCCACCTGTTTATAGATCAAATTTTCAGGCTGCATTTGACCCGTAATACTGCTTAACTTCGTACGATATTCAAAAACAAAATGACAGATAACGAATATAAACCGAAAGAGGAAAAAGAAGCGCCAAAGGAAGTCAAGCCTGCTGATAAGAAAGCAAAGCCTGATAAACCGGCTACTAAAACTTCGAAGAAGAATCCTATTGAATCATTATCCAATCGTTTTGACAAGAAAAAAGTTAAATCGACTGTTGGTGCATTACTGATTTTACTTTCATTTTATTTATTTTTTGCCTGTTTATCTTATTTATTTACGTGGACAATTGACCAAGACCGTGTTTTGGATAAAGAATTATTTGAATTTCTATTTGAATCGAATGTTGAACCGGTAGAAAACTGGTTAGGGAAATTTGGCGCATGGGTTTCCCATCTATTAATTTTCAGATGGTTTGGCGTTTCTTCCTTTGGAATTTGTTTTCTTTTATTCCTAGCCGGGGTTCGAATTCTTTTCAATTTTTCAATTCTGCCATTGCAACAGACTTTTTCGCGTGTAATTCTACTAATGGTTTGGTTGTCCATATTTCTAGGTTTCTTTTCCGGAACAGTCAATTATCTCGGTGGATCTTTTGGTTATTACATAAATATTTGGCTTAATCTTTCTTTGGGAAGAGTTGGGACTTTCGTTTTAATTGGTGTCTTGGGTTATATTGTTTCTGTGGTGCTATTCAATCCAAATTTTAGAAAACTATTTGAACGATGGTTCGGAAATAAAGAAACTTCCTCTCAAATGGAAACCTCTGATAACCAACTCAAAACAGCGGGTGTGAGAGATATTCATGTCGTTAATACTATTAAAGAAGAAGAAATAGCAGAAGATTACATTTCTGAAACTGTACATTTCGATGACGAAGAGGAAGAGGAAGAGGAAGATTTCGATGCTTCAGAATTGATTATCGCACTCAAAGATAAAAAAACGGATTTCGACGATGATTTTGAGATTGAAATACCCGAAAACGCGCCAGAAATTGCGGCTGATGCAATTGGCAGTGCTGCTGCATTCTCCGTTGCCATTGCCCCACCAGACGAATCGTTGGATGAATCGGATTTAGATAAATTAAGAAAGGAATATGGCGATTACGATCCAAAACTGGATTTAGCGAGTTACATTCTACCATCCATTGAATTGTTAAAAGATTACGGGACCAGCGGTGTGAGCGTAAACAAACAAGAGTTGGAAGACAATAAAAATAAAATCGTTGAAACACTTTCGCACTACAAAATTGATATTGCAAAAATAAAAGCGACTGTTGGTCCGACCGTTACTTTGTATGAAATCATTCCTGCTCCAGGAGTTCGAATTTCTAAAATCAAAAACCTAGAAGACGATATTGCACTTAGTTTGAGTGCTTTGGGGATCCGAATAATCGCGCCAATTCCAGGGAAAGGAACAATTGGTATTGAGGTGCCGAATTCCAATCCAGAAATGGTGAGCATGCGTTCGTTAATTGCGTCGGAAAAATTCCAGAATTCCGACTTCGAATTGCCAATTGTGATGGGGAAAACAATTACGAACGAAACATTTGTATTTGATTTAACTAAAACACCACACCTTTTGGTTGCAGGAGCAACTGGACAAGGAAAATCAGTTGGTTTGAACGCCATAATAATTTCCATTCTTTATAAGAAACATCCGGCGCAGGTTAAATTTGTTTTGGTCGATCCAAAGAAAGTGGAATTAACACTCTATAACAAGATAGAACGCCATTTTCTCGCAAAATTGCCTGGAGAAGCAGATGCAATTATTACCGACGTATCCAAAGTTGTAGCGACTTTGAATTCTCTCTGCATTGAAATGGATGATCGCTACGAATTATTAAAGGAAGCTGAAGTTAGAACGATTAAAGAATACAATACCAAATTCATCGAACGGAAATTAAATCCGGAAAAAGGGCACCATTACTTACCATACATTATTGTACTAATTGACGAGTTCGCTGATTTGATTATGACTGCTGGAAAAGAAGTGGAACATCCGATTGCTCGAATTGCCCAATTAGCGAGAGCTATTGGAATACATTTAATTGTTGCAACACAGCGCCCTTCGGTGAATGTAATTACGGGAATGATTAAAGCCAATTTCCCTGCTCGAATTGCGTTTAGAGTGCTTTCAAAAATTGATTCGCGGACAATTCTGGACGCTTCAGGCGCTGATCAATTAATTGGTAGAGGAGACATGTTGATTTCCACAGGTTCAGATATAAAACGATTGCAGTGTGGATTTGTAGATACGCCGGAAGTAGAAAGTATCTGTAGCTTCATTGGAGGTCAACGCGCCTATCCGGAAGCACTTTTATTGCCAGAATACGTTGGAGAAGGCGGCGATGGAAGCAGCGATATGGACATGAATGAAATTGACGTTATGTTTGCAGATGCTGCAAGAATTGTTGTAATCAATCAACAAGGTTCTGCGAGTTTACTGCAGCGTAAATTGAAACTTGGATACAACCGTGCTGGCCGAATAGTAGACCAACTGGAAGGATTTGGAATTATTGGTGCTTTTCAAGGAAGCAAAGCACGCGAAGTTTTATATAGTGATATAGAATCTTTGGATCAATTCCTAAAATCACGTGGAATTATCTAATTCTTAGAAGAAGATTCATATTTTTGGGAAGTTATATACTCCTGAAGAACCAATTCTTTCATCCTTCCAAACAAAATGAATTTCGGATTATTTATTCTTAGCTCCTTCTATTGTGTTAAATTATTACTAATATCACAATTTTCGATTCCAATAGTATTGAAATCATTATTTTTACGTCCTAAAACTAATTAGTTAGTAATTATTAAATGTATATTATTTAAAAAAAGAAACATGCTTAAATTCGGATTATTATTACTTACAGCTTTAACTGTTAATGCAGTAGCTGCTCAAAATGTGAAATCAGAGGATATTGAATACCGGTACATTAAACTTCCTCTTTCTCCATTACCTGCAACGATTGTGAATTACCAATCTTCTATTTTTGCAGCATACGAAATGGAAAACCAACGGAAAAGAGACCAATACGAGCAAGATCTTGCTGCAGCAGAGGCTACATTTCAAAGAGAAACGCAAGAATATCCAGCAAAAGTGAAAGCAGCTGAAGATAAGTTTACTGCAGATATGGCAGAATACAACAAAAAATCCATGGCTGAAAAAATTGTGGATAAACAAATTTTAAATGAAAACAACAAACCGGTAAAACAAATTCCAAGTCCACCTTATAAAAGAAGTGTTCAAAAACCGGAAATGAAAACGAGCTATGACTATCCTGCAATGGCGAGTACTTATTTAATGTTGGATGGGTATTCAAACAGCAGTGAAAATGCAGTGAAGATTGAAGTTACTTTGAATGGTTTCGAATATACAAATCCACGTCAATTAACAGAGATTAAAAAAATCGTTTCTTCGGCAAATGGCGTTTCTACTTCGAAAGATGTAACGTATTACTACACCGAATTCACATACCGCCACACCATGTCTGTAAAAGTTACTGGACCGGATGGAAAAGAGATTTACTACGTTGTTCCGCAAGAATTAAGCAACTACAAAACATACAAATCTCCATCCACTACAACTTCTAGTACTGTAAATACAGAGCAATTGGTGAAATCGTTTGAAGAAAAAATCATGCAAGAAAACCTTACAATTATCAATAATCTTGTTAACGATAAAATTGGTTATAAACGTGAGCCTAGAAAAACGAGTCTATCTTATGTGAAAACAAAAGATGATATTTATTCGGATTTGATGACTGCATATAACGATGCATCCTCTGGTTTAAAAACATTGGTTGACGATACGGAATCTGCAAAAGGAAAATTGGAAAAAGCAACTCAATTTTGGAATACTGCACTAACAGAATCTGATGTAGATGATAAAAAGGCTAGAATCGACAAAGAAGTAACAATAATGATCTATTTCAACTTGTTGGAATCAGCATTTGCATTGAAAGATATCGCGGCTTCTGAAAAGATCTTTTCAGCTTTGAATAGCTTGTCAATTTCTAATTCTGATAAACGACAAAAAGAAGCGTATGAAACATTATTTATTGAACTTAAGAAACGTATTCAATTAAATAAAATCTAATTATAAAACTTAAAATCTTTTTAGATTGAAAAAATGAGGACCTAACAGTTCTCATTTTTTTTTGATTATTTTCTTAAGATAAGTAACTGTTTGTCTAAACTAAATTTTTACGAAACAAAAAATCTCCAAAAACAGTTGCCTTTTAGGTATTATTTTACTTCACGAACTTGTTTAAATCCAATTGATAAGGTCCGTTCATAGTTCCGTAAGATTTTGACATCGGCTGCGGTAACCAAACAAAGGGATACGCCTTCTTTTCCTGCTCTAGCGGTTCTGCCACTTCGATGCGTATAATATTCGTCGCTTTCTGGAAGTTGATAATGTACCACAAAACATAAACCTTCTACATCAATTCCACGCGCTGCCAAATCGGTAGCAACCAAGATTTGAAGTGTTTCATTTTTAAATGCACGCATTACTTTGTCGCGTTCTTTTTGTAAAAGATCTCCATGAATGGCGTCAGTAGCGATATTCTTTGCAATCAGTTGTTTGGATAGTTTTTGAGCCGTAGCCTTTGTTCTACAGAATACAATCCCGCGATTTTTATGCTCCGATTTCAAGAATTGCAGTAGAACGGAAAACTTGTCTTTTTCCTCGCAAATTAAATATTGGTGTGTGATTTTACTATTCACCACATTTTTGGGATTCACTACAATGCGGTGCGCATCTTTGGAAAGGTGCTTATTGATGATGTCTTTTATTCCAGTTGGAATTGTAGCCGAAAAAAGCCATTTATTCTCAACAGCGTGCAAAAAACCTAAAATTTCATCCAATTCCTTTTTGAAGCCCATGCTCAACATTTCGTCTGCTTCATCCAAAATAACGGTTTTCACATTTCTCAAATCTACCGCCTTGCGTTTTACTAAATCAATTAAACGACCTGGCGTTGCAACAACGATATGAGTTGGACGTTGCAAAGATGAAATTTGCTTTTCGATACCTTCTCCTCCATATACTGCTTCGATAAAAACTTTTGGCGTAAACTTGGTAAACTTGAATAATTGCTTTGCTACTTGTTGACCAAGTTCGCGGGTTGGACAAAGAATCAAGCCTTGAACAGCATTTAAATTGACATCTATTTGCTCCAACAAAGGTAAGCCATACGCTGCGGTTTTTCCGGTTCCAGTTTGCGCCTGGCCAACAATATCTGTTTTTCCTTCCAATAATAAAGGAATGACTTTTAATTGAATATCCGTCGGTTTAGTAATGTTTAATTCATTTAAACCTTTAATTAATCCATTGCTTATTCCTAATTCTTCAAAATTTTTCAAACTATTTATTTTTTAATTTCCAAAGCTATTTAAAGAATTGGATCAGGTGGGCATTAAATAAATTCCGACAACTCCAGCCAACGATCAGATTTGGATTCCAGGGCTTGCACTACTTCTGCTAAACGATTTCCAGCAGCCATGATTCCTTCATTCGTAATGCTCGCATCCGACAATTTCAAGGTAAGTGTTTCTTTTTCCTTTTCCAAAGCATCCATGTCTTTTTCGAGTTGCTTGAATTCTTCCTTTTCTTTAAACGATAGCTTTTTCTTATCTGCTACTTTTTCGGCAATTCCCGAAAGCTGTGTAACTTTTACTTCCTTTTCTGCTACCCCATCTCGTGATTCTTGCTTTTCTTTTTTGTAATCCGCAGCTGTTTGTTTTCTATATTCGGTATAATTTCCAATAATATCTTTGATTGCGCCTTGTCCCTCAAACACGAATAAATGATCTACCATTTTATCCATGAAATAACGGTCGTGCGACACAACAATCAAGCAGCCTTCAAATGTGCGTAAATAATCTTCCAATACGCTCATCACAAAGATATCCAAGTCGTTGGTCGGTTCATCCAAAATCAAGAAATTCGGATTAGCCATTAAAACGGTCATCAGTTTTAATCGGCGTTTTTCTCCTCCACTTAACTTGTGAACAAAATTGTAATGCATGTTTCGGTCGAACAAAAATTTCTCTAAAAATTGCGCAGCAGATAGTTGTCTACCTTTCTCTAACGGAATAAATTCAGCAATGTCTCGAATTACATCGATCACTTTTTTATCTTCATCGACTTTAATTAATTCCTGGCTATAGTAGCCAAAAACCACCGTTTCACCTATTACAACTTTACCGCGATCTATTTCTTCCCTTCCTTGAATAGCATTTAAAAAAGTAGATTTTCCCGTTCCATTGTTTCCAACGATTCCCAAACGTTCCTTTCGTTGAAAATTATAGGTAAAATTGTTTAGAATAACTTTTTCACCATACGATTTTCCTATTTTATGCAGTTCTAAAATTTTTGATCCCAATCTTTCCATTTTAACTGGAATTTCCACCTCAGAATCATCTATTCGTTGGCTAGCAGCTTTTTTTACATCATCAAAAGAATCAACCCGTGCTTTTTGTTTCACACTTCTAGCCTTTGGCTGACGACGGATCCATTCCAACTCCTTTTTAAATGTATTTCTTGCCTTGTCAATAGTAGAAGAAAGTTGTTCCTGTCGTTCGGCTTTTTTCTCTAAATAATAGGAGAAATTTCCTTTGTATCGGTAAAGCGTTTTGTCTTCCAACTCAAAAATAGTATCACAAACCACTTCTAAAAAATACCGGTCGTGGGTAACCATAAGAATGGTTGATTTTGATTTGGAAAGGTATTCCTCCAACCATTCAATCATATCCAAATCTAGATGATTAGTTGGTTCATCCAAAATCAGAAAATCTGCTTCTGCAATTAATACTTGGGCTAAAGCAACCCGTTTTTTTTGTCCACCGGATAAACTTCCAATCAATAAATCGGTATTATCCAGCTTTAAAACAGACAGAATTTGATTGACTTTAACCTCAATATCCCACGCATTTAATTCGGTTAATTCTTCGTAGCATTCGTTGATAACTTCCTCGTTTCCTTCGCGCATTGCTTTATTGTATTTTTTTACAACTTGTAATTCAGGAAGATCGTGGGAAAAAACCGCTTCTAATATTGTATGCGTTTCGTCCAAGTTTTCACTTTGTTCCATAAACGCTACACGAATATCGTTTCTGTAAACAATACGTCCGCTATCGTATGGCTCCAACTCCATTAAACAACGTAATAAAGTAGTTTTTCCATTCCCGTTTTTCGCAACGATTGCTACTTTTTGACCAAGGTCGATGCCGAAGGATAAATCGGAAAAAATAATGCGGTCACCAAAGGATTTGGTGAGATTTTCAACAGAAAGATAATTCATGAATTTAACGCAAGCGATTAAGTGAATCGATCAGTGACTTGTCACGTTTGATCGCAATATTTGCTAGGAAAGAAAATGGTAATCCTGCAACAAAAAGCAGGTATCCTGCACCCAATTCTCGTTTGAAATTTTCGGAAATAAATGCCTCTCCTCCAACGAAAGAAAAAATTACCATTCCTATAGTCAACAGCAGGTAAATAAAAAAAGTCATTCGAGCTAATTTCAGCTGGCGCGCGAGATTTTTATAGGCCATCAAAGTAATAAAAGCCAACAAAACCAATGAAATTGTAGACAAATACAGAGGGTAACTATTTAATTCAACCACTTTATCCGTTGCTTTGTCATAGCCATTGAAACCAAACGAATTTAATTTATAAACCGTTTCATCTGTTATGTACTTGAAAATTGTCGAACCAGCTGTAACGATGGATAGGAACACCATAGCAATTACCAAGTATAAAGTTTGAATTCGCTGAATCATTGTATTCTATTATTTTTCACAAAGTTAGACATTTCAAGCGGAAAACATAGCAATCCAAATTAAGAATGATGCGCAAAAAGCTATTTTTCCTGTAAATTACTTCTCGTAGTATTTCGTGAATTCCACTTGTTTGAAATCTGAGATACAGCCACCATCGCGGTAAACCATTTCTATGCGAGAAACGTTTTTTTGCTTTAAATTATGGTTTACCTCCAATTTGAAGATTTCAAATGAGAAAGGATTATCAATGTTAGAGCCAATTGTACTTGCTGTTTCTTCCACCAATTCCTTGTTATTGAAATACTTAACAGAAAGCAAAGGATTACAGTCGGGAGAATTTAATTTAATTTCCCCTTTCAAACTGGCTACAAAAGAATTTTCCTCTTTCTTCGGAAAATAAACCAAGGTTGGAATATTATCCACCGTATCCAGCTGAACGATTCCAAACTTTTCCAATGGGAAATTTATCCAATTTGCAGCGGAAACCATGTTGGCTTTCCATTGGGTTTTCAACTTTCTTTCGGGTAATTTTTCTCGCATCAAATCAAAATCTACCATCCAACGGTATCTTTTTTCCTTTTTATGAAAAATATACTTGAAATAGGGGTAATTCATTTCTCCATAGTGCAAAATATCTGTATTAAACTGAAATTGAAATAATTGGTAAAAATAAATCCCTCCGCAAAAAATAATTGCGCTTAGAATTAACACGAATCGACCGGCGTATTGAAATAAATAAAGAATCGGAAATAAAAACAAAGGCAGCAGTTCTATCAGCGCCCGCATTCCTAATCCTCCGCCATAATCCCAGCACCACCAGGCAGAAATAACGTACAGCCAAATGAAAACGGTAACTAACCAACCGATAAAAAAGTAGGGTTTAGCATGTTTTTTAAAAAAGTAAATACCCAAAATTACGAGAAGCATAATCGGCGCGTAGATAAAAAATCCTTTGTGAAAACTAAACAAGACATTTAGGAACTGCGGGGTTAAGGCATTCGTAAAACCTTCGTCGCCGTAGCTATACAAACTCCACGTTCCATTTTGATCGAATTGCACCAATAAATGGAGGGACAGCGGAATCGCAGCTAAAAAAACGGCAGTAGCCAATTGGAAATACTGTTTTTGAAACAAATTTTTCAACCTGCCTGCAAAAGCGGTAAACGAATCAAAGAAAAAAGGCAGAAGTAGAATCACCAAGATATTAATCGGGCGAATGATTGCTATTAATCCGAGAATAAAAAATGCTAAAATCAACTCTTTCGGCTTGTTGCTAATTACCCAGCGCTGCGCTATGTTTAAGAAACACGCAACCATGGAAAAGGAATACACGTGTGACATGGAAACCCAATAAGAAGTATACATGTTTAGATTTGTCCCAAAAGTAATCCCAACGATTGCAAGAAGAATGGAAAAACGACTAAAACCAAGACGGGTAAACAAACTCATTAAGGCGACAATTCCGATTAACCAATAAAACAAAGCTGCAATTTGAATGGAAAATCGATACCCAAGTGAATAGCCATCTGCTTTCCAGTTATTCCAAACATGGAATTGATGCGCAATATAATAGAATGGTGCTTGCAGTAATGCCGTTCCGATATAAAATTTATTTTTTGCGCTATTCGTCGCTGAATTTTGCTCCAGCATTTCAAAATATTTCTTTTGCGGATACAAGCGGTCTATGTGTTTGAAAAATCCAAATTTCGCGCTATCCGGATAAACAATATACTGCGGTAAATAAGCGTAATAGCCATTTCCATCGCTTAAAATTGGATTAAAATCTTTCTCTTTACTGGAAGTATAACCAAACCGGTGATCTGCTTGTGAAAAAAGCATTAAAAGAAGCAATAAAACCGTAAAAACAGCAAAAATCTTACTGTTTAGAAACGGAACTATTTTATCAAACATTGTGACGGGAATTTTGTAATAGTAAAAAATCCAGCAATACAATTGCCGCCATTGCTTCTACGATTGGAACAGCTCTCGGAACAACACAAGCATCGTGTCGGCCCTTTCCCTCCAAGTTTATTTTTTCACCATTCTTATTGATCGATTCCTGCGACTGCATAAGTGTTGCAACGGGTTTGAAAGCAACTCGGAATTCTATTGGCATTCCGTTTGAAATTCCGCCTTGTATTCCGCCACTGTAATTGGTTCGTGTTGATCCGTCTTCCTCAAAAATGTCATTATGTTCCGATCCGCGCATTTCAACGGATGAAAATCCGCTACCAAATTCAACGCCTTTTACCGCATTGATAGATAGCAAAGCTTTTCCTAATTCCGCATGTAATTTATCAAACACTGGTTCACCTAGTCCGGCCGGAACATTCAGAATAACGCAACGAACACAGCCACCAATGGTATCGCCATCTTTTCTAACGGACAAAATGAGTTCTTCCATGCGTTCCGCTGTTTTAGTATCCGGACACCGAACAGCATTTGCTTCAATGGAATCGTGTAAAAAGAAAGAAGTATCTTCTAAACGAACAGTTCCAATTTGGTCAACATACGTAGAAAATTCAATGGAATATTTTGCTAAAATTTGTTTTGCGATTGCACCAGCCACTACCCTGCTTGCTGTTTCGCGTGCACTGGAGCGTCCACCACCGCGGTAATCCCGAAAACCGTATTTTTTTTCGTATGTAAAATCTGCGTGAGAAGGACGAAAAGAATCCTTTAAATGCTCGTAATCTGCTGATTTTTGATTTTCATTTGGAATGGTAAAACCAATTGGCGCACCAGTTGTTTTTCCTTCGTAAATTCCAGATAGAAATTGCACGGTATCCGATTCTTTACGCTGCGAAACAAGGTAAGATTGCCCTGGTTTTCTTCGGTCTAATTCCAATTGAATTTGTTTCAAATCCAAATTAATATTTGCTGGAACACCATCTATAATTCCACCAATTGCTTGACCATGAGATTCGCCAAATGTTGTTAAGCGAAAAATTGTACCGTAAGAAGATCCTGCCATGCTATAAATATACGTATGAATTTTGAATGAGGATTCTGCATCCAACTTTCAAATTTACCAAATCTATCTTTTCTGTAAAAAAAGAGGAAATGTTGGAGGACATTGAGTTAAAAATTAGCCATTGTTTAATCCGTTTTTTAATCGATTTTAAGTAAATATTTTGTAGCTTGTAGAATATATTATTCTTAAAACATAAAAATTATATATTTTTCACACTTCCAAAAACAAAGTAAGCGTATCTTTGTTAAAAGTTTTACACTTACAAATTAAAGTAATACTATCAAATGATTGTTCAGATTAAATTATCTCTACCAAGTTGTGCTTATTTAAGAGACCCACAGGAAACGAAACTTGGTGTTTCCATAATTCAAAATAGTATTGAACTGATGGATGACATCGGATTTGAAGCCTTTACTTTTAAAAAATTAGCAGTAAAAATGGAATCTACAGAAGCTTCTATTTACCGCTATTTTGAAAGTAAAAATCAATTATTGCTCTTTCTCTACGCTTGGTATTGGGCATGGGTAAATTACCGTGTAAAAACGACTACACAAAATTTAACAGATGCAGAATCCAAACTAAAAACTGCTATTAAGTTATTGATAAGCCATACAGAAGAAGATGAAAAATTTCAGTTCATCAATGAAATAAAGCTCCGTCAAATAATTGAGAACGAAGGTATAAAATCTATACTAACCAAAAGAATAGATTTTATCAATAAAGCTGGGGCTTTTGAAAATTACAAAAAATTAGTTGAGACATTAGTACAATGGTTGTTAGTAATCCGACCAGATTATCCGCATCCGAACATGCTCATTACAACCATTATTGAGGGAGCACGCATTCAACATTTTTTTGCTTTGCATCTGACACGATTGACTAATAATAGAGAAGAAAACGATTCCGTCGAACATTTTTTTCTAAACCTGCTCAACCAAGTACTTTTTCTAAAAAACGATTAAAATGTCAAAAAGAATAAATTCGCCATGGAAACGCTTATCCGATTTGTTAAATCTTGACAAGGCCGAGGTAACCCAACTATATATTTACGCTATTTTTAGTGGGCTCATCGGTCTAAGTTTACCACTTGGAATTCAATCCGTGATTAATTTCATCCAAGGTGGAAAAATTACTACATCATGGATTCTTTTAATTATTTTCGTAATTCTTGGCGTTATAACCTCTGGTATATTACAAATTCTTCAACTGCGCATAACAGAGAATATACAGCAACGCATCTTTACCCGGTATTCGTTTGACTTTGCCTTTCGTTTTCCACGTTTGAATCGCTCAATTTTGGCAGATAAAAATCCTCGGGAATGGATGAATCGCTTTTTCGATATCATCAATTTACAGAAAGGAATTGCTAAAGTATTATTAGAATTGCCTTCTGCTGCATTGCAAATCGGATTCAGCTTACTGGTTTTATCGTTTTACCATCCATTTTATATTGCTTTTAGTGTGCTATTAATTCTTATTATTTACACTGTTTTTAAGCCAATTATAAGAAAAGGATTTGAAACGAGTCTGAATGAATCTACGCACAAATACAAAACAGCGCATTGGCTGCAGGAGATTGCACGTGCGGATTGGAGTTTCCGTCTTGTTCCAAATGGAAATCATGCTTTGAAAAGATTGGATCAGCATGCCGTTGAATACCTTGGTGCGCGAGAATCGCATTTTAAAGTACTTTGGAAACAATATCTCTGGATGATTGCATTAAAAGCGCTAATTGTCGCTGCACTTTTGGCACTTGGTGGATTTCTGGTAATCGATCAACAAATGAACTTAGGACAATTCGTTGCGGCTGAAATCTTGATTTTATTGATTCTTTCCGCAGTGGAAAAAATAATTCTTTTACTTGAAACCCTGTACGATGTTTTTACTTCACTTGAAAAACTGGGTCAAGTGCTTGATTTACCGATGGCTTTTGAAGAAAAATATTCAGACCAAGTAATTGAATCCATTTTCCCGATGGAACTTCTGGATAAAGACAACGCTAATCAAATCCTTTTGAAATTGCAAAAGGAAGAAAGAATTCACCTAAAAGGAAAAAATTCAAAACAAGCCATTTCTTTGATGCGCGAACTTATCGACCCAACTATAAATGAAGCGCACATGCCACGTTGGAACTTTGTATACCCAACACCTGAAAATATGGCGGCAGCTTTTTGCTCGATTGGATGGTTTGAAAAAGAAACACATTTGTTTGATGGTACAATTCGGGAGAATCTTTTGCTTGGAAGACAAAATCTTGGTGTAAAAGAAATACACGAGGCACTCGAAATTGTTGGTATGCTAGATTATTTGAAAAGAAATGAATTGGGCTATGAAACGCCAATTTTTGATAAACCAAAAGCAATATCTGCAACAGAACGTGAAAAACTCCTCCTAGCAAGAGCAATAATTCACAGTCCGAAAATACTATTGCTTTCACTACATGATTTAGCAGTGGATGAGCCAGAAATACAACTTATTTTGCAGCGCATTCTGCGGAAATTGCCTGATTTATCGCTTATTGTTGCAGCACCATTTGATCTCCAATTAGATTGTAAAATCATCCAACTTTAACTTTATTTTACATGAAACGTTTTGAAGAATACACGTCCGTAAAGCAGTTGCAAAAGCAAACTACGCCAAAACGGTTAATGAAATTATTACTTATTTCAGGCTTATTTACTATTATAATTCTCTTCCTACCTTGGACACAAACCGTGCGTTCCAGGGGAAATGTTACTGCATTAAATCCTGAAAATCGTCCGCAAACAATTAATGCTACAATTGGAGGAAGAATTGATAAATGGTTCGTAAAAGAAGGTGATTTTGTAAAGCGAGGCGACACCTTAGTTTACCTTACTGAAATTAAGTCAGAATACATGGATCCAGAATTGATAAACCGAACAACTTCGCAGATAAAATCGAAAGAAAACAGCTCACTTTCTTATATGAATAAAGTGCACTCGCTTGACCAACAAATTGATGCACTCATTGATAATAGAAAGATAAAACTGCAACAAGCATTGAATGAAATCAAGCAAACACGCTTAAAAATAATCAGTGATAGCATGGATTTTGTT
>CANJSS010000052.1 GCA_947476955.1 Flavobacteriales bacterium | reverse complement strand
ACGGTAATCGAATCTTCTCTGGATAAGGGAAAAGGGTACGTTACAAATATGCTTGTAGAATCTGGAACGCTTAAAGTTGGAGATATCGTGCTGGTTGGTAGAAATTATGGTCGTGTTCGTGCAATGCACGATGAGCATGGTGTTATTCTAAAATCAGCTGGGCCTTCTCAACCACTATCAATACTTGGAATCAATGGCGCACCAAGTGCTGGAGATAAATTCCATGTGATGGATGATGAAAAAGAAGCGAAAACAATTGCATCGAAACGAGAGCAATTATACCGTGAGCAAGGTTTACGTACAACCAAACATATTACGTTGGATGAAATTGGTCGTCGATTGGCGATTGGCGATTTCAAAGAATTGAATATTATTGTGAAAGGTGATGTGGATGGTTCGATTGAAGCATTATCGGATTCCTTGTTGAATTTATCCACACAAGAAATTCAAGTGAATATTGTGCACAAAGGAGTTGGAGCAATTTCTGAAGCGGATGTAAACTTGGCTTCAGCATCGGATGCTATAATTATTGGTTTCCAAGTTCGACCATCTTTATCAGCACGTAAATTAGCAGAAACAGAACAAATTGATATCCGTTTATATTCTATTATCTACAAAGCAATCGAAGAAATCAAGGCTGCAATGGAGGGAATGCTTTCTCCGGATATTGAAGAAAAAGTGCTTGGAACGGCAGAAGTACGCGAAACATTCGAAATTACAAAGGTTGGAACCATTGCAGGTTGTTATGTAACCGATGGATTAATTAAGCGTTCTTCCAAGATTCGTTTGATCCGTGATGGAATCGTCATCCATACTGGAATATTGGGTTCGTTGAAGCGTTTCAAAGACGATGTGCGTGAAGTTAAAAATAACTACGAATGTGGTTTAAACATTGATAAATTTGACGATTTGAAAATTGGCGATGTTATCGAAGCGTTTGAAGAAGTGGAAGTTGCACGAAAATTGTAAAAAAAAATAATTTCAATTCAAAATGCCTCTGGAATTCCAGAGGCATTTTTGGTTTATTTAACACAAAGCATACTTTTACAATTCTCATTTAATTAGAAATCCGTAACTTTGTGTGAATTTAAAATTAAAAAGATGATTCTAGGAGTTTTTGGAGCGTGGCAGGTAGTTGCAATTTTAGCAGTAGCACTTTTACTTTTTGGAGGTAAGAAAATCCCTGAACTGATGAAAGGTTTAGGCAAAGGCATTAAAGAATTCAAAGATGCTTCTAAAGCTGAAGAAGTGAAAGAGGAGCAACTGCCGACAGAAGAGAAAAAATAGTCAACCCCTGATTAATGTATAAAAATTTTGCTGAAGTAAAGAGCGCCCTCGCTTCGGGTGTCTCGGTTTTGAATATTGTAGAAGGCTATTTAACAGCCATTGAACAGCATTCGGATTTGAATGCCTTTTTAGAGGTATTCGAAGTTTCAGCAAAAAATCAAGCCATATTAGTCGATGAGAAAATTAAAAGTGGCGAGGCTGGCAAACTAGCCGGAATGGTAATTGGTTTAAAAGACAATTTCTGTTACAAAGGACATAAAGTTTCTGCCGCGTCTAAAATCTTGGAAGGGTTTGAATCCTTATATACAGCAACAGCTGTGCAGCGATTACTAGACGAAGATGCCGTAATTATTGGAAGATTAAATTGCGATGAGTTTGCAATGGGAAGTTCCAATGAAAACTCTGCATTTGGCCCCGTAAAAAATAATCTAAATAAAAAATTGGTTCCTGGCGGTTCATCCGGCGGTTCTGCAGTTGCTGTTTCAGCTGGAATGTGCACCGCAGCGCTGGGAAGTGATACAGGAGGCTCCATTCGCCAACCTGCTTCTTTTACCGGAACGTATGGTTTAAAACCGACGTATGGAAGAATTAGCCGTTATGGATTAATTGCCTATGCTTCTTCCTTCGATCAAATTGGACCGTTCACCAACACCTTGGAAGATAGCGCCTTGCTCTTGGAAGTAATGGCTGGTGAAGATGAGTTTGATGGAACAGTGTCGAGCAAAAAAGTAGATAGCTACGCGCATTTTGAACCCATTTCAAAGGTGAAAATCGCCGTAATAAAAGAAAGCTTTGAAACGGAAGGTGTTGATCCGGAAGTTGCAGCGAAAATGGAAGAACTAATTGCAACGCTGCAAAAAGAAGGGCACTTGGTAGAAAAAGTTTCGTTCCCATATTTGGACTACATGGTTCCAACCTATTATGTATTGACAACCGCGGAGGCATCATCCAATCTATCTAGATTTGATGGCGTGCATTTCGGCTACAGAAGTTCGGTTGCAAAAGGCGTAGAGGATACCTATAAAAAATCGCGATCGGAAGGTTTTGGACCAGAAGTACAGCGTAGAATTATGGCTGGAACATTTGTTCTGTCCAATGAATATTACGATGCTTATTATACAAAAGGGCAAAAAGTTCGCCGCGTTCTCAAAGACAAAACCGATGAAATTTTTAGCACATACGATTTTATATTACTTCCTACAACGCCCGCTACAGCCTTTGAATTGAATGCAGTAAAAGATCCAATTCAAATGTATTTGCAGGATATTTTTACGGTTCATGCTAATCTTACAGGTAATCCCGCAATTTCGTTACCCTTGGGAAATCATTCAAATGGCTTGCCTTTTGGAATTCAAGTTATGGGTAAGAATTTTGAAGAAAAGAACCTCTTCAACTTTGCTGCTTACCTCGAAAAAATAAATTAATTGCATTGAAAATTATGAAAAATAGTATCTTGGTTTTAATGCTTTTTGCTTTCAGTAGCTTGCTGTTTGGTCAAACTCCTGCGCATTTAGTGAAACCTGGAGACACCTTGAATAAAGATGCTTTCATCAATACGGTAGAGCAAACATTGCAGCTGTTTTTAGCAGATTACGTTAACCAGAACAACTACGATTCCATTATCAATGCATTGAATTACGAACCTGGCGCAACGCCTCAGTTTTCCGATGATATCTATTGTGCACGTTTGAAGAAAATGAATGAAATGAGCCCATTTCATTTGGATTGTAACGCCGCAACGCTTTCCACAATTAAGTTTTTTGCACAAAACAGAAGAGGATTCGCTCGAATAGTTTTAGGTCGTTCCACACTTTATTTTGATATGTTCGAAGAGAAATTGGCGGAATATGGACTTCCAGTAGAATTAAAATATTTATCTGTAATAGAAAGTGGGTTGCGACCTCAAGTTAAATCGCGCGCCGGAGCGCTTGGTTTGTGGCAGTTTATGTACCGAACGGGCTTGTATTTTGGCTTGAAAGAAAATTCCTACATCGATGAGCGCATGGATCCGCTTTTGGCAACGGATGCAGCCTGCCGTTATTTGAAACAGTTGTATGGAATTTATGGGGATTGGAATTTAGCATTGGCGGCGTATAACGCAGGACCCGGAAATGTAAACAAAGCAATCCGCCGTTCTGGAAATAAAACAACGTATTGGGAAGTGAGACCTTTTTTACCTTCAGAAACGCAAGGATACGTTCCTAATTTTATTGCAGCAGCATATTTACTAACCTACCACGCAGAACACAACATTATTCCAATGGATGTGAAAGTGCATTATGCGCAATTGGACACAATGTGTCTGTCCGCAGGTGTACACATGAATACGATTTCTAAATTGGTAGACTGGAACATTGAGGATATTAAAATATTGAACCCAATCTATAAAACAACATTTATTCCTAAAAGCGGCCCTGGGCAATGTGTTTCTGGACCACTTGAAAAAATTGGCTTGCTGGTAAGTTTGGAGGATAGTTTACATGCCTTGGAACGACAGATTTATTTTCCACAACCCGTTCCAGTAGTTAAACCAATTGTCCCTGACATACTGACGGATAATCCAGAAGATTCTCTTGCCGTAAATCCAATTGAAGCAATCGAATCCTTTATTTACCATAAAGTTAAAGCCGGTGAAACAATGGGAACGATAAGCACGAAGTATGGAATTTCTGTAGAACAAATTATGGAGTGGAATGCTTTACGAACGACTAACATTTACATTGGACAACGTTTAAAATTGAAAAATGGACCAGGTGCGACAATAGTTACGCCAGCGCCAGTTGTTCCAAGACCGCAGCCTGTAAAAAAATACTACAACGTAAGAGCAGGAGAAACATTTTCCAAAATCGCGCAACGTCACGGATTAACCCAAACGCAATTGTCAAAATTAAATCCTGGGGTGAATATTAATCTTTTGACCATTGGTCAGCGTTTGCGAATCAAATAATTTTTGCCTGATTTTTGCATTGAAATTGATTTTCACACAAAGTAACCCTAAACGACAAATATGAAAAGGTATATCATTCCAATTATTGCATTTGTTTTTCTAATGAATAGTTCTTGTGAAATCAACACAAAACGATTTTCTTCAACAGGACTTACAGTAACAGGAAATATTGGAGAAATACTCGTCGTTTGTGACAAGGCTATTTGGGAATCTGAAATAAAAAATTACCTTGACACGAATTTAACGCAATGGATAATGCCTTATTTTCCAGATGTTGCGACGTTTGAATTGGTACATAAAACGCCATCCCATTTTGACGAAGGCGTAAAAAGATTTAGAAATACGCTTTTTATTACAATAGACCCAAAACATTCCAAAAAAAGAGCAGATATTCAAAAACGAATGAATGTTTGGGCGCACGATCAAATGGTGATTGATATTATTGGGAAAGATTTTAACCAAGTGCTAGAAGGATGTAAATATGGCTTAAAATCGGTTCATGCCGAATACGATTACATGGAGTGGAAGCGGATTCTGAAGAATTTTAAATCTAATAAAGCAACCAATATTCAAGAAAAGATTGCAGCTAATTTCGGCATTACAGTTGCGCTTCCTGAAGGGGCTAAAATTGTAGCCAAACGAACCAACTTCTACCGGGTAGAATTTCCTAGTGGGTCGAGACCAATTGAATTTGTAGGTTCGGGAACGCAAGACGTAGGAACGGTATTTTCCGGAATTCTTATCTACCAGTACGATTTTAAAGATTCTTCGCAGTTTCTATTGGAAAATTTACTGATGGCAAGAGATACGATGCTGAAATACAATGTTCCACACGAAATCGAAGGAATGTATATGGGAACGCAGTATACGAAATTAGTATATCCCGAAGGCAATGAAATGACAAATGAAAAAGGCACAATTTCCGGTTACGAAATGCGTGGGATGTTTGTGTTTACCGGAAAACCAATAAATGCCACTGGTGGCGCTTTCTGGGCATACCATTTTGTAAATAAAAAAACGAAAAAACTAATTTGCGTAAGCGGGTATGTTGATGCACCTTCCACAACAAGTTGGACGCATCCCTTACGCGAAATTCAAGCCATCTTAAAGAGCGTTGAAATTTCAAAATGACGGTAAAGATTTCTGCTGTTGTTATTACGTTTAATGAGGAAAAAAATATTGAACGTTGCCTGCTCTCCTTGCAAGGTGTGGTAGATGAAGTGGTTGTGGTGGATTCTTTTTCAACGGACAAAACAGAAGAAATCTGTAAAAAATTCAATGTTCGGTTTATTCAAAATCCTTTCGAAGGGCATATCCAACAGAAGAATTATGCGATTGCAGCGGCTAAAAATGATTGGATTTTATCCTTGGATGCAGATGAGGCATTAACCGATACATTAAAAAAGAGTATTCTTACCACAAAAGAAAATCCAAAATTTAAAGCATATAAGCTCAATCGATCCACCAATTATTGTGGACATTGGGTGAAGTATTGTGGTTGGTATCCTGATACGAAAACGAGAATGGTAGATAGAAATTTTGCGAAATGGCAAGGTTCGAATCCACACGATCGACTCGATTTGATTGGTTCTGGGGAGATTGGTTTTTTAAAAGGAGATTTGTTACATTTTTCCTATTATACTGAGCAAGATCACCTAAAACAAATAGAATTTTTTGGTAACATTGCAGCGAGAGAACTTTTTTCAAAAGGAGAAAAGTCCGGCCCGTTGAAAATTACAGTTAAAGTTGTCGCACAGTTTATCAAAAGTTATTTCATTAAGTTGGGAATACTGGACGGAAAGACAGGTTTTACAATTTCTCGGTTAAGCGCCTTCGCTACGTATAGAAAATATAAAATATTATTGAATTTACACCGTCAAAAATGAGCGTGAAAAGAATTATTATTTCCCGAACAGATAGTATTGGCGATGTACTATTGACGCTGCCAATGTGTGTCTGGCTAAAAAAAAATGTGCCCGATTGCGAACTGATTTTTTTAGGAAGCGGCTACACAAAACCGGTAGTGGAATGCTTTAGTGTTGTAGATGAATTTGTGGATTGGAAAGAAATTGAAAAATTACCTTCGGCGCAGCGAACAGAAGCATTTAAAGAATTACGTGCAGACGCAATTATGCATGTATTCCCAAATAAAGACATTGCTTTATTAGCTAAAAAGGCGAGAATTCCAATGCGCATCGGGACTTCTCACCGAAGTTTTCATTTGTTGACCTGCTCTCACCGATTAAACTTCACCCGCAGTAAATCAATTTACCACGAAGCACAGCTGAATTTTCAATTGTTAAAACCTTTTGGATTAAGTCAAATTCCAAGTTTGGAGGAAGTAAGTGCGATGACCGATGCATTCATAGCGCCAGAAATTCAATTGCCAAGTGATTTGCAGCATTATTTAGCCGAGAACGACAATACTGTTGTTTTGCATCCCAAATCGCAAGGAAGCGCTTTGGAATGGCCAATAGAGAACTATTTTCAACTGTCAAGGGAACTCGTAGGAAATGGATATACTGTTTTTTTCACCGGAACAGAAGCGGAGGGAAAACTTTTTAATTCCGAACTTCCATCGCACGAACGGATTATTGATTTGACTGGGAAATTATCCTTACAAGAACTTATTTGCTTTCTTTCAAAAGTGAAAAATTTGGTTGCTTGTTCAACAGGACCTTTGCACATTGCAGCTTTTAGTGGGATTCGTGCAATTGGACTATTTTCGGCAAGGAAGCCAATCCACCCAGGAAGATGGCAGCCACTTGGGAAAAATGTTTCTGTTTTAGTGAATGATCCTGCTTGTCCTGGCTGTAAAAAAAAGAAAAACTGTATGTGTATACAGCAAATTTCGGTGGAACGCGTTTTAACACAAATTCAGTAAGTTGAAAAATTCTTCCATCCTCCAAACCGCGATGTATTCCAATTGTATAATTGGTTTGTCCGCTGCATTTTTAAGTGCTGGTTTTCTATACGATGCCGGTGTTGGAAATTGGTTGATTTATGGCGTTTTCAATTTTTTTTCCATTCTTTTTGTCTATAATTTCCATCGAATTTACAAAGCAACGTTTTCAAAAGTTAAAACGCCGTTATTGGATTGGGTTGCCGGTAATCGCGGATTCGTAATCTATTTAATGGTTGTTTCACTTCTTACTTGTCTTGCTTTATTTACTGTTTTGTGGCAAGGGAAAAGCACTCTTTTAGTGTTGTTTGGAGTGATGGTTTTGCTAAGTTTAGCGTATGTAATTCCAATCTTTGGTAAAAGTTTGAGAGAACTTCCGCATTTGAAATCTCCACTAATTGCTTTTGTTTGGGCGCTTGTATTATTCGTTTTTCCAAGTTTGAATGAGGCGATTCCCTTTCCTATAATTGCAGGACCTGTTTCTATCTATTTTTTATTCTTCTTTGCGCTTACGATTCCATTTGATTTGCGGGATGTGCATATAGATTCTAGTAAACAAAAAACGCCACCGATGGTACTTGGGGAAAAAGGTTCTCGAATTCTTTCGTTGGGATTAATCCTCGTTTATTTTATGTATTTCGCAGTATTTAATGAAAATTTGCGACAAAGCTATTTATTTATAGGCACAATCTTCTTTTTGTCCTTTTTGTTATTTACCTCTAAACCTGGCAAAAGCGAAACCTATTTTGCATGTTTGGATCTATCCATGTTACTCATTGGACTTGCTTATTTTTTATAAGTTACTTGTTTTTCTGAAGGAAAAAATGCAATTTGATTACCCGAACAATGCCCTCACCACTTCATCAATTTTTCCGCATTTCACCAATTCAATCTTGAAATTTTGCTGCTCGATTCCTTTGTTGTATTTCGAAATGACTATCTTTTCAAAACCCAATTTTTCCGCTTCTGAAATGCGTTGGTCAATTCGATTGACAGGGCGCACTTCACCGGATAAGCCAACTTCTGCTGAAAGAGCGATGTTTTTTGGGATTGGTAAATCGGTATTGGAAGACAAAACCGCCGCAACTACTGCAAGATCAATCGCAGGATCGTCAATTTTTATGCCGCCGGCAATATTTAAAAATACGTCTTTTGCGCCTAGCTTGAAGCCACAGCGCTTTTCCATTACTGCAAGCAACATGTTCAGCCTTTTTCCATCAAAGCCCGTAGAAGAGCGTTGAGGCGTTCCATAAGCTGCCGAACTGACAAGCGCTTGTACTTCGACCAAAATCGGACGCATTCCTTCCAAGGTCGCACCGATGGAAATCCCACTCAGTGAACTATCGGTATTGGTAATTAAAATTTCAGAAGGGTTTTCCACTTGGCGCAAGCCGGAACCCAACATTTCGTATATTCCAAGTTCATTCGTGCTTCCAAAACGGTTTTTTATGGAACGCAACAAGCGGTACACGTGATTTCTATCGCCCTCAAATTGTAATACGGCATCCACCATGTGCTCCAAAACTTTCGGCCCTGCGAGTGAACCTTCTTTGGTGATGTGTCCGATCAAAAATACTGGAACGCCAGTTTGCTTGGCATAACGCAACAACTGAGCGGTGCATTCGCGCACTTGCGAAATACTTCCGGGGGAACTTTCAATCTGCGTAGAATATAACGTTTGAATAGAATCGATAATCAACAATTCTGGTTGCGTTTCTTCTGCCTGCTTGAAAATATTTTGAATATTGGTTTCTGTAAGAATATAACAATGTTGGTTGGTTAATCCAATTCGTTCCGCTCGCATTTTTATCTGTTGCTCACTTTCTTCGCCAGAAACATACAGAACATTTAATTTTTCCTCATCCACCGCCATTTGCAGCAATAAGGTGGATTTCCCAATTCCTGGTTCGCCGCCAAATAAGATCAAAGAACCAGGGACTAATCCGCCACCTAACACGCGATTTAACTCGGCATCTTTCAACATTAAGCGCACATGTTCTTGGTTCTCAATCGTATGAATTGCTTGTGGTTTTGCATTTCTACTCGAGGAGGAAAATGCAACCACCGAGGGAATATTTTTTTCGATAATTTCTTCAACAAACGTATTCCATTCTGAACAGGAAGGGCATTTCCCTAACCATTTTGGTGCTTCGTGCCCACAATTTTGACAGAAATAAGCAGATTTTACTTTGGACATAGTTTTGAATTAGTGTCTAAAGTTACTAAATTCAAAAAATTAAAATTGCTTTTACGGCAGAGATTCTATGTTTACTTATTGTAAAAAAAACAATAATTAGTATCTTTCCACCCTATTTAGAATTTTTAATGCTATTTACCATGAAAAAACAGTTTTCTTCCATAGTGCTAATTGCTTTTGTTTTATTTACGCAATCCTTCCATGCACAGCATCCACATTTAACGCTCGATCCTGTTTTGGAATCCAAGATATCGCAGCTTTTGGCAAAAATGTCTTTGGAAGAAAAAGTTGGGCAAACGTGTCAAATCACTTTGGACGCGCTTTTAGCAACCGACGCAACTGGTAAAGTGTTAGAACCGCTAAAAATTGATCCAATCAAATTGAAGGAAGCGATTGTTTCGCAGCGCATTGGTTCTATCTTAAACGTAAGTTCACATACCTTGAAAATGGAAGAATGGCGAACAATTATGCAAGCTGTTCACGCACCATTTCGGGAGGGAATTGTCAAAGCGCCAATTTTGTATGGTGCGGATGCGATTCATGGGGTAAATTATACCGTTGGCGGAACACTGTTCCCACAAGAAATTGGTTTGGCTGCAACTTGGAATCGGGATTTAGCGGAACAATTTGGAAGAGTAACGGCTTATGAGCTAAGAGCATCCGGAATTCCGTGGAATTTTTCCCCTGTGATGGATCTTGGAAGACAACCTTTGTGGTCGCGCTATTTTGAAACATTAGGGGAAGATCCATATTTGGTTGCAGAAATGGGAAAGCGAATTATTGCAGGTTATCAGGGAACGTCCTTAAGTGATAAATACAGCACTCTATCCTGTTTAAAGCATTTTGTTGGCTACAGTTTTCCGCTTTCTGGAAGGGATAGAACGCCAGCGTGGATTCCTGAAAACTACATGCAGGAATTATTTTTGCCACCTTTTAAAGCAACTGTGGACGCGGGCGCATTATCGGTAATGGTGAATAGTGGGGAAGTCAATGGAATTCCGGGACACCAAAACCAGTATTTATTAACGGAAATTTTAAAAGAAAAATGGGGTTTTAAAGGCTTCGCTGTTTCAGACTGGGAAGATATCATCATGCTGGAAACCGTTCACACAACTGCCGCAAATCAGAAAGCAGCAATTGTTTCAGCCATCAATGCCGGATTAGATATGAGCATGGTTCCAAATTCTCCTCAATACAAAGAATATACACTTTTATTGAAAGAAGCAGTAGAAGAATCGTCTGTTTCTATGACGCGATTGGACGATGCTGTTCGAAGAATTCTACGTGCAAAATACCTCTTGGGTTTGTTCGAAAATCAAACGTATCCTTTGGAGCAATATGGCGATTTTTCATCTGAAAAATTCAAATCGGTCGCAAAACAAGCTGCCGCTGAATCTGTAACATTGGTTAAAAACACCAACAATTTATTGCCTTTGAAAAAAGGACAAAAGATTTTGGTTGCGGGCCCAACTGCTGATAATTTAATTTATTTGAATGGCGCTTGGTCGCATACTTGGCAGGGAGTAGATACAGCATACAACACCAAAGGTTGCTCAACTGTTTTGGAAGCAATTCAACAGGTAAATGGCGCAAAAAACACCTTGTTTTCGAAAGCGGTAAGCCTGAATTATGTAGACGGTTGGGAAAGTTGTTCTACCACGGATATAAAGGATTTTGATAAAAAAGCATGTAAAAGTGATGTAATTGTACTTTGTTTGGGCGAATTACCTGCAACAGAAAAGCCAGGAGATATTCGATCGTTGGATTTACCGAAAGAACAAATGGAATTAGTGGAACGAGCTTTAGCAACAAAGAAACCTGTCATTTTAGTGCTTTTGGAAGGAAGACCTCGGATTATTCACGACGTTGTTGCCAATACTTCTGCAATTCTACAAGCTTATTTGCCTGGCGATTATGGCGCAGACGCAATTTCCGGGATTCTTTTTGGAGATATAAATCCTTCCGGTAAATTACCGTATTCCTATCCTAAATATTCCGGGGTAATTGAACATTACGATTTGAAAAAGAGTGAAATGCGTTCTGGAAAGACAAATCAGTTTGATGCGTATGATCCGGAATGGAATTTTGGCTTTGGTTTAAGCTACAGCACATTTGCATATTCTGCGATTAGAGTGGATAAAACAACATTTGTTGGGAAAGATAGTATTGTCGTTTCTGTGGATGTAAAAAATACAAGTTCCATAAAAGGAAAAGAAGTTGTTCAATTGTATGTGACGGATCTTGTTTCCTCTACTGCCACATGGGGCAAGCGATTGAAAAACTATACAAAAATCGAGTTAGCTCCAGATGAGGTGAAAACAGTTAATTTTGTTCTTTCTGAAAAAGATATTATGTTTGTCGGCCGGGAAAACAATTGGACCTCTGAATCCGGCGAATTTGAAATAAACATTGGTAGCCAACGAAAACGGATTAATTATATAAAATAATACAATATGTATAAGATTGAAATTAATGATTTTTTTACTTCAGCTTTTTCTGTCGACTGTGTTATTTTTGGTTATTCTGACGGTGAAATTAAAGCGCTCCTTATTCAACGGGGAATGGAACCGTACACCCATTTTTGGGCAATTCCAGGCGATTTAGTCTATCCAAGCGAAGATTTGCCGGATGCTGCACAAAGAATTCTGCATGAACTTACAGGATTAGAAAATGTTGAAATGCACCAATCTCGTACGTTTGGAAGTCCAAACCGCCACCCGCAGGGAAGGGTAATTACGATTTCTTATTTTGCATTGATACGAATTTCTGATTTTGAAATAAAGGCATCTTCTTGGGCGGAAAAAGCCATGTGGGTTTCGCTGAACGATATTCCAGAATTAGCTTTTGACCATAACCAGATTTTAAGCTCCACATATGAACTATTGAAGCAAAAGCTAAATAATGAACCTATCTGCTTTGAAATGCTGGAGCAACGATTTACCTTAAATGAATTTCAGCAATTGTATGAATATGCATTCGATCAGACGCTGGACAAAGCAAATTTCAGAAAAAAAATAAAGGCGCTTCCATTGGTTCCTTCCAATGAATCCCAAAAGAATGTTCGCCATAGACCAGCTAAATTGTTCTCCTTTGATTACGAAAAGTATTCTAGTGCAGTGCAGGAAGATAATTTTCAATTTAAGCTGTAATCACTTTTATCGGATAAATTCAATAGTCGGAATTTCATTCGTTTAGCACGTATTTTATCCTTTTGTTTCCGTATTGGGGTTTGATTTATAAAGTATATCTACAGCATTTTTAATTACAAAGTCCCTATAAGCTACTTATTGTAATTTATACAATAATTTGTTTTACATTAGCAAAAATTAATATAGTGAACTATGAAAAAAAGCATATACTTGGCGATTGCCTTATTTTTAACTACTTACACGAATCTGACAACCGCTCAATCTGGTCTGCAACAAATGAATTTACCAGTTACTTTCGAAGATGTAACAGTGGATTATGGCGTTATAGGTTTTGGTGGGGCAGAAGTTTCAACACTAGCAATTGATCCAACAGATATTACCAACGCGGTAGTTAAGGTCGTGAAATCTGCTACTGCAGCAACGTGGGCGGGAACAACGATTACAGCACCAGAAGAATTAGGTTTCGCTTCGGTAATTCCTTTAACTGCTGCAAATACTAAAATGACTTTGAGAGTTTGGTCTCCAAATGCTGGAATTCAGGTGCGTTTGAAAATTGAAGAACATGCAGATCCAACGCATTCTTGTGAAACTGGCACGACTGTTACTACAGCTTCGGGATGGCAAACATTGGTGTTTGACTTTTCCAATGAATCTCCTGGAACGGCTGCCTTGAATCTTAACTACAACTTCGATTTGGCTTCCGTATTTTTTAATTACGGCATAGAAGGGTCGCAAGTAGGGGAGAAATCTTATTATTTTGATGATTTGATGCTTTATGGCAGCGCAGGATTGCTAGAATGGAATGAAATTGAAGCATCGGTGTTTCCAAATCCAACAACAGGAAATACGGAGATAAAATGTACATCAGAAATAGAAAAGATAGAAGTTTACTCCGCATTTGGAGAATTAGTTTTTCAGGAAAAAGTTAATGCTATGCATACAAGTATAGATTTAAATAGTTTAACTTCAGGGATATATGTAGTGAAAGTGTTTTCTTGCAAGCATGTGAATTCATGTAAAATTGCGAAAAAATAGAATTTAATAACCGCTCATTTCTTAATTAGATTTACGATTTTTCACTATTTAAAAGCCATGAAGGAAACTTCGTGGCTTTTTGCATTATGGCGCATTGAGTATAGCGTAAACGATAGATTTAAAAATTGAATTAGGTTGTTGCGCTTTACGCTTGGTTAGAAAATATTTGCAACCCTAAATATGGTAATTAACCTTTTTTAGTGTTTCTAGACCTTTTAACATTTGTTTTAAGGAAGTTATAGTACTTATATACAATTCGTTATATACACGAATAAAACAGCAATTGTACTGCACAAAAAAAGGGGTGATACAAAATCACCCCTTTCTTCAAAGATTATGCGTTATCGATTATTCGATAATTAATTTTCTTGTGATAGTTCCTTTGTCAGAACCAATTGCTACAGTATAAAAACCAGCGTTTAAACCATCAAGAGAAACATTCATTTCTGTTGCGTTGCAGTTAACTGTTTTTACGTTTTTACCTTGTGCATCAATGATATCAATTTTCTTCATGTTTTCAGTAGAAGATAATTGAACAGTTGATTTTGCTGGATTAGGCATTAATAAAACTTCTCCAGAAACCAATTCTGAAAGGCCGATATTTAGACATTCTTCACAGCTTCCAAAACATACACTTGGTAAAATTGCATCAGCAGTTACATTCAAATATCTATTTTCGAAAGCATCCACAACTGGGTCATTACATGTTCCACCTGCAGCTAAAACTTCTGAAACTGTCCAAGTATCTACCGTGAAGATGTATTGGATTGGTCCAACTGGCAATGGAAGAACAACTTCCCAGATATTGCCACCAATATTTGTCATTGGGTTACAAGCACCACAAAAACCATTGAATGTTCCATTTACGTATACTCCTGTTGCAATTATATCAGGGTAATTAGACATGTTCACTCTGAATGTTACATTTGGGTTAGGTGGTACAACAATTTGCGTTTTTTCGTAAACAAAACGCCAGAAACCACCACCGAAACTAATATCAGCGATAAAAGTATTACCTCCATTTTGGAACGTAATAAGGTACGTAATGGAAGCTGGCGCAGCAGCAGGAGATGCAATTTCAGCACCATTGATAACTTTTGCTAAACCGATAAACGCTCCAACACCATTTACTGTTAATTCACTCGTAGCAGAATTGTACGCCCATGTTGCAGGATTTGATCCATTGTGCGGAGCAACTGGTGCACCGCAACCGTCAGGCGCAGCACCTTGCCATGCTTCGAGCCATGTGCTATTATCCTGGTAAGTCATGAACGAACCATTTGCGTTAAACGTTACGGAATCATCAAACAAACACGCGCGCGTAGTTAGATCACCTGTTTGATTAGACCACCAAGAAATGTCACCTAGATTTGGACCAACTCCTAAAGCTCCAGCTTGATTCGCCAATTTCCAAGTTCCTTCCATTTGTGCATGCATCATAAATGTGGATGAAATAGCACAAATAATTAAATAAATTTTTTTCATACTTAAAGAATTTGTTAAATAGTTTTAGATTTAATGTTAAATAAACAATGCGATAAATATAGTACAAAATACTATAAGTGCAAACAAATGAAATTTTTTTTTTACATTTTGAACTTAAATAGTTCCTTGGAAACCAGTCTTTCATATTTATTTGTATCAAACGAATACAGTATGGCGGGTCTATGTTTTACATTTTGTTCCTTTTCATTGGTTTTCAGAAAAGGGATTGTTTTTATTTTTTTTCTAAAATTAGCTTTGTTTAATGCTTCATTGAAAGCTGCTTCGTACAAACATTGCAATTCATTTAACGTAAATTTTTCGGGTAATAAATCGAAACAAACCGGTTGTGTTTTTAATTTATGCTGAAGAATTAGAATAGTGGAGTCTACAATGGCATTGTGATCAAATGCTAACTTTTTGATTTTATAAATTGGTATCCAAGCGATTTCGTTGGCCCATGAGGATGCGATGGCGTTAAGTTGATTTATTTGAACCAATGCAAAATATGCACAGGTTATAACTCTTCCCATTGGGTGTCGATCAGGAGCTCCAAACGTTCCGCCTTGGTGAAGTTCTAAGTCTTTCAATTGTGTCAATTCAAATAAAATTCTACTTGCTGCCTGCGGAAGGTCTTCATTCGGGTAAACTAAATCTCCGGGAATTGCCCATTCTCCTAAGAAAGGCTCCATATTCCGTTTGATTAATAGCAAGTGAATTTCGCCATCTTTATATCCAAAAATTAAGCAATCCAAAGAAAATGAATACGAAAAGAATTTTTCAAATTCAATGGAGTAAGTATTTTTCATTTAATTGCCTGGTTTTATTATTTGGATGTATGCGTACTTTCCTGCTGCAAAATAAATGTTTTACACTAAATGAAATACATTTTATTGGAATACACGGACGTAGTCAATGTACATAGATTGTGGGAAAATAGAAGTAGCATCAGGACTGCCTGGAAAATCTCCTCCAACTGCAACATTGAAAATCAAAAAGAAATTTTCATGTAATTCACCCTTTTCCGGATCTGTAATATCAACGGTATGGTAAACCGCATTATCCACTAACCACGTAATGGAGGTTTGATTCCATATTATGGAGAACACATGAAATTCATCTGAAAATTTACCGGATGTTAATGTCTTATCGCCACCATATTGTGCATGGGTTCCCAATTCATTCCAATGTATTGTACCATAAACTGTTCGGTCATTGAATCCAACACCACCTTTTAATTCCATTATATCTATTTCCCCGCAGGAAGGCCATCCAACAGTTGAAATGTTATCGCCCAACATCCATAGTGCAGGCCAAATTCCTTGTCCTTCAGGAAGTGCAGCCCGAACGTCAACGCGTCCGTATTTCCATGATTTCTGCCCTTGCGTTTTAATTCTTGTAGAGGTATAATTGGACGCGTTAAAAGCCTCTTCTTTTGCTGTTATTTCAAGAATTCCGCCTGAAAGATTTATATTTTGGTTGTTATAATATTGCAGTTCATTATTTCCCCAACCATTTCCTCCAATATCGTATAGCCAATCCGAAGAAAGGGATGTGCCGTTGAATTCATCTTGCCAAACAAGGCTATAATTTGGATAGGAAATTGGACTTTCATACCCTGTTGTTGGTGCGCCGCTTGTTCCAGTGGAAACGGTTATTACGATTGTTTCGGTTTTTGAAATAAAGTCCGTTTCGGAACTGTGCGCTTGAGAAACTAATGTATACGTCCCTGAACTTGCAAATGTATATGTCGCAACACCGTCCGTAGAAACTTGCGTTGTTGGCGTTCCGTTTACGTAGAATAACACCTTGTAGAAATTTGCATTATCCGCAGAAACAGTAACCGTAACTTCACCGAAATTTGAAGAAATTTGGGTAGAAATATTAGTTGGCAAAACAACAGTTGGCTTGTTTGGATCCTTTCCGCAGCCTAAAAATAGGGGGGCAGCAAGTAAGAGTATAAATAAGTTACGCAACATCTTAGTATTCGTTTATTCTGTTTTCAATTTCAAATACCAGTTGAGACCTCCCTCGTGGTGTTTGTATTGCAGGTGCATAGTGGAATCTGTAATATCTAATATTCTGTAAGTATTAACGCCTGTATAAAATCCAATAAACGCATTATTACTGATAGAAATTGTGGTTTGTTCGCCTTCTACAAGGTTCCATGATTCATTCATTTGGTTGGAATATGGCGCAGTATAGTCATATAAATTTTGAAAAGAGCCTGGAAATTGTGCACTTAATGTGTTGTGAATATACACATCGCCATTGTTTATCATGTCAAATTTAAACCCTTGAAGATGGAATACATACTT
>CANJSS010000051.1 GCA_947476955.1 Flavobacteriales bacterium | reverse complement strand
GAATAACGTGGCAGATACATCCGTTCTAAAACTAGTAGTTGACGTTGAAAAAGACCATAACGGCAATATGGAGATGAAAGAGATAACTGTTGTTTGCTTGCCGCAATAAGCAATAAATTCAATTTTATAAGTTCACAGAAATTCGTTTTTGTGGACTTTTTCTTGTCATTACCCTTGATAAAATGAAGGCATTCTTGCAATCCAAACGTTTTTTTTAGACACCTGATTTGTAATCTAAGTTGCTTTCATTTTTAAAAGTGACCTTAACTTTACAGAAAAATTCAAAGACATGACTTTTTCAGATTATATCAACGAAAGTTCGGTGAAATTCAAATAACTAAAAACACGTGTGATCCAGGTGATAGTGATTATTTTTCAAAGCCAAGTATCGATGATATCGTGGAAAAGGTTTATTCTATTATGCAGGAATTTAATCCAAATAAATATCCTTCTATCTACTAAAATTGGTGTACTGATTTTCTTTAAGAATCGGAATTTACTTTGAGTTAAAGGACATTAAACGACGAAAAATCCTCCCGTTAGTAAACCGATTGCACAAATCACTAAAACGATATACTGCAAAATAGATGGCTTAAGAAGGGGCACAAGTGATTCATCTTCCTGTTTGGAAAGTGCTGCAATAACGAAGGTCAGGTAATAATAAACGCCAATTCCAGAATTGATAATTGCTAAAATAACCAGAATTGGATGATTATTGAAGGCAGAAGAGAAAACCATGAATTTCCCGAAGAATCCTGCCATTGGGGGCAAAGCAGCAAGGGAAAATAAACTCAATAGTATTATAAATCCTATGAAAGGGTTTTTCCTACCAATTCCTTTATAGCTTGAAAAATTATCCTCTTTATCATCCAAAACAATAGAAATCGTAATTAAGGCAACGATAGAAAATCCATAGCTAAACATATAGTTCCATAGATTCCAGTCGCTTCCTGTTTCTTGCGACATTATAGCAATCAGAGCATATCCGGCGTGCGCAATACTCGAATAAGCCATTAATCTTTTGAATTTCGTTTGACCGATAGCGGAGAGATTTCCAACAAACATGGTAAGCACAATCAAACCATACAATGCCCCCGACCAAAGAGAATGCATATCCCCAAAAGTAATTGTGAATAATTTTAGAAAGGCAAACATTCCAACCAATTTGATTACCGCTGCCATGTAGCCAGTTACAGCATTTGGACTGCCTTGGTAAACATCTGGACTCCAGAAATGAAATGGAGCAGCGCTTACTTTAAATAAAGACGCAGCCATAATCATTAAAATCCCAATAGATAAGAGTGATCCACGAGCAGTTCCATCGCTTATTGAAGCTTTTATACCATCCAATTGAAAAGAACCTGTTGCGCCATAAACCCAGGCAATACCAAACAGTAAAACACCTGTTGAAAACCCACCGGTAAAGAAATATTTAAGGGAAGCTTCAGCGGAAAGTAGATCTTTTTTATTGCTTCCTACCATTACATAAATTGGGATAGAAAGAATTTCCAAGCCCAAAAAGAACATAAACATATCTGTAAATGCTATCATACACAAAGCACCAACTGCCGAAAAAAGTAAAAGAGAAATATATTCACCCGTGTGTTCCACTTCCTTTTTAAAATAGGAAAATCCTCCAATAATTATTAAAAACGTGAATAAAAGTGCTAAAACACTGAATAGAATCCCAATTTTAGTAAATTCGAGACCCTCATAACTTAACTGAAATAAAGGGGGATTGAACCATTGTGAAACCATCAATCCAATTGCAATCAATAATCCAATAACGGCGGTAATCAGAACGTATACAGGCTTTTTTGCCATTGCAATAAACATGCAAATCAAACCTGTTAGAAAAACTACAATTAACGCATCCATATTATCGAATTTTTGAGATTTTGACCAAACTTGGTCCAACGAAATCTAATACAATTTGGGGATAGATTCCAAGAATTACTATACCTACTGAGAGAAGAAAAAATGCTGCTAATTCATTCCATTTTAAATCTTCAAAACTGGAAATTTTAGGCGCTCCATACATGCTTAATTGATACGCCCGCAACGTATAAATTGCACCAAATACGAGCGTTGATCCAGCTATAAGGCCAACCACCCAGTGGTAAGAAAATAAATTTTTCAGAATTAAAAATTCTCCAACAAAACCAGATGTAAAAGGAACTGCCATAGATGCAAAAGCCGTCACAGCAAACCAGAAAGCAAATTTAGGCGCAATTTTCGCGATGCCCCCCATTGCATTTATATCTCTCGTATTTAATCGATTTTCTAAAATTCCAGCTGCCAAAAATAATCCAATAGCAACTAAACTATGGTTAGCAATTTGCAGAAATACAGCAGACAATGCTTCGGTATTGAAAAGCAGGATACCAGCAGTTATCAAACCAACGTGACTAATTGACGCATAGGCAAAAATTCTCTTGATATCTTGTTGTTTAATCGCAATAACTCCAGCGTATACCACACCAATAATTCCGAGCGAAATAATTAAAAACTTCATTTCATTCAGTGCTTCAGGAGCGATTGGAATCATCCATTTTACCATCCCAAACAACGCCATGTTCAACATTAGAGCTGATAAAAGCATTGTTCCTGCAACTGGCGCAACGGTGTATGTATCCGGTTGCCACGTATGAAAAGGAAAAACTGGAATCTTGATTGCAAAAGCAAGGAAAAAACCACTCATAATCCAAAATGCAGATTTAGGAACTAGCTTTATAGCAAGCAAACTTTCGTAAGAGAAATCCTTTGTTAGACCGCTTAAGGCCATTAGTGATAATAACATTCCAAGGGAACCAACAAACGTATAGACAAAAAACTTCGTAAGAATCGTTTTCCGTTCGGGTGCGCCAAACCACAATAAAATCAGAAAAATCGGGATCAATGTCATTTCCCAGAAGACATAAAATAAAATTCCATCCATTGCCAGAAAAAGTCCCGTCATTGCAAATTGCATGATAAGCACCATTGCATTAAATGATTTTTCATGCGCAATGCTTCGATTGAAATTACTCAGTAGTATAACTGGAAAGAGTGCATTGGTAAGAATCACCATAAACAATCCGATTCCATCGTATCCCATTTTAAAGGTAAGTCCGAACTTCGTGGTTGCGTTTGGATTGAAAACACTAACCACATTATTTGGTGAAAAAGTAATTACATGGCCAATAGTAATTCCTAGAATTACCAATGTTCCAACAATTCCTGCTAAACGCACAAACTTTTTAGGAACAACTGCAAGCAGCAGCGCAAAGAATAATGGTGCTAATAATAATTCCAAAATTTAAAATTTTAATAAATAATATACAACCAAACCAATGATTCCTAAAACCATCCAAAATAAATAGTTCGCAATAATTCCAGATTGCCACTTCCGTACAATAAGTCCAGATCGGCTAATAGCCCCAACTAATCCATTAATAGATTTATTTAGCACCATTAATTCCAAAAATTGGTAAGAAATCTTTGCTAAGCCTTCGATTGGTTTCACAAACAAAAACCCATAAATTTCATCGAAATAGAGTTTATTACCGGAGGCAAGCTCCCAACCTTTCCAAGCGCTATCTTCCTTTGCTAAGATTCCTTTTTTGACATAATAGAAAAACGATACCAGTAGAATTACCATGGTAAGTGCAACCGCAGCGGACATTAATAGAATAGAGTCGTAATTAGATAAATGTTCCGTTTCCACCAAATTCAAACCGTCTGTATTGTAATTCAAGTAGTGAGAGAGCCATTGCTTACACGAATGGAATACTATTCCGGGAAGATTTAAAATTCCACCAAAAATAGATAAAGCGGCTAATACAACTAGTGGAATTGTCATGTTCCATGGGCTTTCGTGCAAATGATTTTTTGTTTCCTCCGAGCCGCGGAAATTTCCGTGAAACACCAAGAAGTATAATCTAAACATGTAGACAGCAGTTAAAGCGACGGAAAGCATCAGAAATCCATATAGTATAGAACTGTGCATAACTGCGTGTGCTAAAATCTCGTCTTTTGAATAGAAGCCAGATAAAAATGGAAAACCAGCAATTGCCAAAGTACCAATTAGAAAAGTAAGGTGTGTAATTGGAATAAACTTTTTCAAACCACCCATTTTTCGAATGTCTTGTTCATCCGACATGGCATGAATTACACTCCCAGATCCTAGGAAGAGTAAAGCTTTAAAAAATGCATGTGTTGTTACGTGAAAAATTGCTGCAGTATAAGCACCCATTCCTAAAGCGACAAACATTAATCCGAGCTGGGAAACCGTTGAATACGCCAAAACTTTTTTGATATCGTTTTGACGCAAAGCAATAAAAGCAGCAACCAATGACGTTACTAATCCAATATACAACATGATTTCCTGGGTCATTGGTGCTAATTCAAAAAAGAAATTGGAGCGAACAACTAAAAATATTCCAGCTGTCACCATTGTTGCAGCGTGAATCAGAGCTGATACTGGCGTTGGCCCGGCCATTGCATCCGGCAACCAGGTAAACAATGGGATTTGTGCACTTTTTCCAGTTGCACCAATAAATAAACACATCGTAATGGTGAATAAAACCCAAACTGCTGGTTGATTTGCTTGGATTACCATTGCAACAGACAATTCAGAATATTCAAGAGTACCGAACTGATCTAAAATCAAAAATAAGCCAATCAGCAAACCTAAATCACCTATTCTATTCATAATAAATGCCTTGCGCGCTGCAATTCCATTTAACATTCCTTTTTGTGCATCGCTGTAATGAAATCCAATCAATAAATAAGAACAAATCCCTACTCCTTCCCAACCGAAGAACAACATAAAGTAGTTACTACCAAGAACGAGAATTAACATCGCAAAAATGAAAAGATTGAGGTAGGTGAAAAACTTGTAATAACCTTCATCTTTTTTCATGTAACCCATGGAAAATAAATGAATCAACGCGCCTACTCCGGTAACGATGAGTGTCATCCAAATAGATAATGCGTCTACTTGTATTCTGGCGTTCAGGGAAAAATCTTCGGTAGTAATCACCGAGAAAAGATGTATTATTTTCTCTTCAGATTGGCTACCAAAAACGATAACTGTCAATACAAAAGAAAGGAACATAACGCCCGTTGCAATTGATCCAACAAGTGCATTTGGAAGATTTTTACCAAACACGCCATTGAAAAAAGCTCCCAACAGCGGCAATGCCAAAATAGCTAATATTAATTGATCTACTGACATTGAATTAACCTTTTAAATTATTAAAAATCCCAACATCCGTTGTCCGAATATTTCTATATGCCATAACTAGAATAGAAAGTCCAACTGTTGCTTCCGCGGCTGCTACAACCATTATGAAAAAGACAAATATTTGTCCATCTGATTTACCGAAATAGGTTGAAAAAGCTACCATCAATAAGTTCACAGCATTGAGCATAAGTTCAATACACATTAATAAAATAATTGCGTTTCGACGAATCAATACTCCGACTACACCAATTACAAAAAGTATGGTAGATAGAACGATATAAAAATCGATGGACATGCCATTTTGAAAAATTGTTGCTAAAACCATTGTTAATCGATTAGTTGTTTTTCACGTTTCCCCAATAATACAGCTCCTACCATTGCTGCAATAAACAAGACAGAAGAAATTTCAAATGGCAATACATATTTTGTAAACAGTAGTTGTCCCAGGTTTTCAACCAGCCCAATAGTATCCGATTGATCTACAGTTGCCGCTGCGATAACAAGGCCATCTTTCAGTGCTGCAATTAAAACGGTGAATAATATTCCTCCAGCTACAAGTGCTGCAAATTTCACAAAGACGCTATTTTTAGGCTCATTTTCTTTGCTTAAATTCAGGAGCATCAGCACAAATAGAAACAAAACCATAATTGCACCAGCGTATACTATAATGTTTACAGCAGCGATGAATTGTGCATTCATTAAAATGTAGTTTCCGGAGATAAAGAAAAAAGTTAGCACCAGAAAAAGCACACTTTTCACCGGATTTTTACTGATAATAACCATTAGCGCCGAGCCAATGGTCAATCCACCCATTATTATTGCGAATGTTTCTAAGTTCATAATTCCGTTCTTTTGCCAGTATGTTGTCTTTTTGAGATATCAATTCGCTGATCTATTGGCTCAACCAATCGATCTTTGCCATATATAAATTCGTCTCGTTCAAAATTTGCAGGAAGTAAGCGATCGGTCAGAAATATTGCTTCTTTTGGGCAAGCTTCTTCGCAAAGTCCACAAAAAATACAACGTAGCATGTCGATTTCGTATAGTTCAGCATATTTTTCTTCGCGGTAGAGATTTTCCTCTCCTTTAACGCGTTCGGCTGCAACCATTGTAATCGCTTCTGCAGGACAAGCAACTGCGCATAAACCGCAAGCAGTGCAATTTTCACGGCCTTGTTCGTCTCTTTTTAGAACGTGCAATCCTCTGTAAATCGGAACTAAAACGCGCTGTTCCTCAGGATATTTCAAAGTATTATTCTTTCGGAATAAATGCTTAAACGTAATCCACATTCCGCCAAAAATAGCTGGAAGATAGATTCTCTCTAAGAATGTCATTTTTTTATTTGAAACGACTTTTTTTCTATTGCTCAAACTTTGCATATCCGACAAATTAATTAAACCATCCCTCATTAAAGGCGATGACAATTCCGGTAATCAACATATTAATCAATGCCATCGGAATCAAACTTTTCCAGCCAAGATGCATTAATTGATCAAAACGAAAACGCGGCAAGGTCCATCGAATCCACATGAAGACAAACATAAAGATGAATGTTTTAGTGAACATTGCAATCACTCCTAAAATAGCTAAAGTATTACCATTAAAATGATCCATCCACGGAAAATTAAACCCACCAAAGAATAAAATCGAAATAATGGCTGAGGAAATAAACATACTTACATACTCTGAGAAAAGATAGAATCCCATTTTCATTGCGCCATATTCTGTGTGGTAACCACCTATCAATTCACTTTCACATTCCGGCAAATCAAAAGGCGCACGATTTGTTTCCGCCAAAGCACAAATAAAGAAAATTATAAATGCCACGGGCTGGTAAAATACATTCCAATTCATACCATGCTGGGATTCAACGATTTTATTCAAACTTAAACTTCCGGTTAACATGACAATTGTAATTACACAAATACCCATTGCTAATTCGTAGGAAATCATTTGTGAACTTGCTCTAATTGCACTAAACAAAGAGAATTTATTGTTGGATGCCCAACCACCAATCATAATTCCGTAGACGCCAATCGATAGAAATCCCATAATAAATAAAATTCCTATGTTAACATCTGCTACCTGCAATTCTATGGTATTACCTGCAATTTCTATATCAGAGCTCCAGGGAATAACTGCGCCCGTCATCATGGAAGTAAACATTGCGATTCCAGGACCGAGAATAAAAAGCCATTTATCTGCAGCAGCCGGAATAAAATCTTCTTTGAAAAATAATTTCCCACCATCTGCCAAAGGCTGCAATATTCCGAAAGGACCAGCGCGGTCGGGACCTATGCGATCTTGAAACCAAGCAGCTACTTTCCGTTCCAAATATGTTGCGTACGCTGCAATTCCAAGCGTTATTAAGAATAGTAATCCTATAAAAAGTAATTTTTCAATAATCTCACTTGTTTCCATTCGAAATATTTTTAGTTGAATTACTTCGTGGACTTATGTATTTTCCTTGAGATATTACGGAATGTCGGTTTATTGTTCTTGGTCCGATAATCTTCCAATTTTCAGGGCTCTTTTTTTCGAAGCGACAAGTATTACAAATCCATCCAGGTTTACCGTTCTGGTCTTCTACTTCGCCATATTTATCCTTTCGTGCCGTAACTCTATAAATTTCGTTTCCAAACATCCATAAAAGAACATTTCCGGAACATTTATCACAGGCACAAGAAGCTTCCATTGGTTTTAAAAACCAAACGCGACTTTTGAAACGAAAAGTTTTGTCGGTTAGCGCACCAACCGGACAAACATCAATCATATTTCCTGAGAAATCATTGTCAACCGCTTTTTCAATATACGTGCTGATTTCAGAATGTTCGCCGCGATTCAAAACTCCGTGAACGCGTTTATCCGTCAATTGATCTGCAACATGTACACATCGATAGCATAGAATACAGCGATTCATGTGCAATTTTATTTTATCTCCAATATCAATAGGATCAAATGTTCTTCTTTCTTCTTCATAGCGTGTTTTTTCCGCACCATGTTCGTACGAAAGATCCTGCAAATGGCATTCACCAGCTTGATCACAAACAGGGCAATCCAAGGGATGATTAATCAGTAAAAATTCTACGATTGCCCCACGATTTTCGTGCACTCTTTCGCTCGTTTTATTTTTCACGACCATTCCATCCATTACTGGCGTAGAACAGGAAGCAACAAGTTTTGGCATTGGACGCGGATCTTTTTCTGATCCGGCAGCAACTTCTACCAGACATGTTCTACATTTACCGCCAGTACCCGGAAGTTTACTGTAATAACACATTGCTGGAGGAACAACTTCACCGCCGATTTTACGTGCAGCGTTTAAAATTGTTGTTCCTTCTTCTACCTCTACTTGTACGTTATCAATGGTAATTTTTACCATAATTTATTTCTTTAATAGCTTTTAAAAGCGTTTTAACTTAGTGCATCAGTGACTCTTTCAATAAGAGACCATAATTTCTACTTTGCGATTCTTCGCGATGCGTTACATGCCATTCAAATTCTTCGCGGAAATGTCTAATTGCTGCTGCAACCGGCCAAGCTGCAGCTTCACCAAGTGGACAAATCGTATTTCCCTCAATCTTTTTATTAATATCTTCCAATAATTCAATATCGCGTAAATTTCCATTACCGTGTTCCAAACGATTCAAAACTTTTTCCATCCAGCCGGTTCCTTCGCGGCATGGAGAGCATTGTCCACAAGATTCATGTGCGTAGAACCGAGCAAAATTCCATGTGTTTCGAACAATACATTGGTCTTCATCAAAAACAATAAATCCACCTGATCCGAGCATTGAACCACTTGCGAATCCGCCATCCGCCAAACTTTCATACGACATCAAGCGATTTTCACCAGCTGCAGTTTTAGTTACCAAATGTGCGGGAAGAATTGGAACAGATGAACCACCTGGTACGCATGCTTTCAACTGTTTACCGTTCGCAATTCCACGACACCAATCGTCACCATAAATAAATTCCTCAACAGACAATCCCATTTCCAGTTCGTAAACTCCGGGTCTCGAAACATTTCCGCAAGCAGAGAATAATTTTGTTCCAGTACTTTTTCCGATTCCAATTTTCGCATATTCGTCGCCACCATCATTAACGATTGCTACGACGGACGCTAAACTTTCAACATTATTTACAACACTTGGGCAGCCCCATAATCCTTTAACAGCAGGAAAAGGTGGTTTCATTCGTGGATTTCCTCTTTTTCCTTCTAGAGATTCAATCATTGCCGTTTCTTCCCCGCAAATATAAGCTCCACCGCCTGGTGCAACGCGTAAATCCAAATCAAAACCAGAACCTAAAATATTTTTTCCTAGAAATCCTGCTGCGTATGCTTCGGCAATTGCTTTTTCGAGAATATTCAGAATCCACATGTATTCACCTCGAATATAAATGAACGATAAATTAGAACCAAGCGCATAACTAGAAACAATCATTCCTTCAATCAATCGGTGTGGGATTTTCTCCATCAAATAACGATCTTTAAATGTTCCTGGCTCACTCTCGTCAGCGTTACATAATAAATATCTTGGAACACCCTCCGGTTTAGCAAGAAAAGACCATTTCAATCCCGTTGGAAAACCGGCTCCTCCTCTACCCCTTAGGCCAGATTTTTGCACCTCCTCAACAACTTGTTCAGGAGACATTGTTTTCAGTGCTTTTTCAACAGATTTATAGCCACCATTTTTACGGTAAACCGCATAGGTTTCTATTCCTGGTATTTCATCATGTTCTAAGAGAATCTTTCTTGCCATGCTTTTTTAAATTATTTTGGAAACTCACCTGAGCGGTAAGCCGCAATAAGTTCGTCCACTTTTTCTTTAGTTAGGTGTTCGTGGTATTTTTTTCCGCATTGGAGCATTGGACCATAACCACAGGCACCTAAACATTCAACTGTTTTCAAAGTAAAAAATCCATCCTTGGAAGTCTCGCCAACTTTAATATCCAACTTTTCCTGAATATATGAAATGATGGAATCACTTCCAACGAGCATACAAGGTCCAGTTCGGCAGACTTCAAAAACAAATTTTCCCGTCGGTTCCAAATTGAACATGGTATAAAAACTTGCCACTTCATATACCTCAATTGGTTCAATAGAAAGAATTTCAGCAACGTAATCCATTGTTTCAATGCTCAACCAGCCTCCAAATTCCTCTTCAGCAATATGTAAAATTCGGATAATAGCACTTTTGTGTTTTCCTTCCGGGAATTGACTTATTAAGGATTGAATTTCAGCCATTTTTTCTATACTGAAAACTGGTTTTTCAGAATGCCTTTTACGTATATCAATTTCTGTGTTACTCATAATTTATGCGTCTAATTCGCCAGCAATTACATTCATACTACTCAATGTCAAAACTGCATCACTAATTGATTGCCCGGTAATCATTTCGGGATAAGCCTGGTAATAGATGAAACACGGTCTTCTAAATTGCAATCTGTAAGGGCTTCGTCCACCATCACTGATTAAATAATAGCCAAGTTCTCCATTACCTCCTTCTACGCTGTGGTATACTTCTCCAACTGGAATAGGTGTTTCACCCATCACTATTTTAAAGTGATAAATCAATGCTTCCATATTGTTGTAAACTTCTTCTTTTGGGGGAAGGAAAAATTCCGGAATATCTGCTTTGTAATCCCCTTCCGGTAAATTATTAAATGCCTGTTCGATAATGCGTAAACTTTGTCTTATCTCTTCTTGTCGCACTTGGAACCGATCATAGGTATCGCCTTGCGTTCCGACTGGAATAATAAAATCAAAATCTTCGTACGAAGCGTAAGGATTCAAAACTCTCACATCGTAATCTACACCTGCTGCTCGTAGGTTTGGACCTACAAATGAATATTGCAATGCACGTTCTGCAGAGATTGCACCAGCACCAATTGTTCGATCCATAAAAATTCTATTTCTAGAAAGTAGCTTATCAAACTCATTGAATACTTTTGGGAAATCTTTTAGGAAATCTTTTAATTTTCGGTGAAACTCAGGTGAAAAATCTCTTTCAAAACCTCCAATTCGACCTAAATTGGTTGTCAATCTAGCGCCGCAAACTTCTTCAAATAATTCATAAATCTTTTCGCGTTGCTGAAAAAGATAGGTAAAACCAGTTAAGGCTCCAGCGTCCACTCCAATAACAGAATTACAAACCAAGTGATCCGCTATTCTTGCCAATTCCATAATTATGACGCGCATGTAATCCACGCGTTTCGGCATTTCAGCCCCAATCAGTTTCTCAACCGTCATGTACCAACCCAGATTATTAATTGGGGAAGAACAGTAATTTAAACGATCTGTGAGCGGCGTAATTTGGGAATATGGTCTTCTTTCCGCTATTTTTTCAAATGCGCGGTGAATATATCCAACCGTTTGAACAGAGGAAAGAATTTTCTCACCATCTACTTTCAATACGTTTTGGAAAATTCCATGCGTCGAAGGGTGCGTTGGACCTAAATTCAAGGTTGCTATATCACCATCGATTGTTTCTATTGAACTTTCTACCGTTGCTTCTATCTTTGATTTTTGTTTCTCCAAAGTATTCATAGCGCTCCCATTTTTATCTTCCGAAAAATCGATCATCTTTATCCTCTCTAGTTGCATCTTCCAAATGGTATTCTTTCCGCATTGGGTGATAGTCCATAGAGTCTTCGTTGAGAATGCGAATCAAATTCGGATGCCCTTTAAACAGAATACCATAAAAATCAAATGTTTCCCGTTCCATCCAATTCGCACCAGCGTATATATCTACAATAGAATCAATTTCTGGATTTTCAAGAGAAACATACGCTTTCAACCGCATCCGAAAATTGTTGGACATACTTTGCAAATGGTAAACTATAGCAAATTCTCTATCCGTTTGTTCAGGATAATGCACCCCTCCAATATTTGTCAGGAATGAAATATCCAAGGACTCTTCCTTCTTCAACCAAGAAATTACGGCATGCATTGCAGATGGCTCCACTTCAATCGTCAAAAAATCATAAGGCGTATCGCTTGTTAAAATTGCTGCGCCAAATTTTGCTTTTAGTGCATCCGATACAGCCGTATTTGACAATTTACTTTGCATCTATCTCAATATTATAGCTGTGGAGCATTGCTTTATATTCTTCAGAATCACGTCTTCTCAAAGATTCATGCTTCACAAGCTCGTGAATTTTCATTATTCCATCAATAATTTGTTCGGGTCTCGGAGGACATCCGGGAACATAAACATCTACCGGAATAATTCTATCTATTCCTTGCAAAACGCTGTATGTGTCGAAAATTCCACCCGAAGATGCACAAGCACCAACAGCAAGAACCCATTTCGGCTCCGACATTTGTTCGTACACTTGTTTTAAAATTGGACCTAATTTTTTGGAAATTGTTCCAGCAACAATTAACAAATCTGCTTGTCTTGGTGAAAAGGACATTCTTTCCATTCCGAAACGCGCTAAATCGTAATTAGAACCCATCGTTGCCATGTATTCAATTCCACAACATGACGTTGCGAAAGGCAGTGGCCACATAGAATTTGCACGAGCACTTGCAACAACTTTCTCCAAGTTGGAAAGTTGAAAACCTTCGCCATTAATTACCTCTACATCCTCTATTTTTCCCATTCCAATGCTCCTTTTTTAAGTACATATAAAAAGCCGATTAAGAAAAAGGCTACGAAAAGAATAACAGCTAAAAGTCCTTCCAGTTCTAAGGTTTTAAAATTTATTGCATAAGGATAGAAAAAGATAACTTCCACATCGAAAAGTACAAACAAAATAGCAGTCATAAAGTACCGAATAGAAACTGGAAAACGGGCATCTCCTTGTCCTTCGATTCCACACTCCCAATTGGCATCTTTCTTCTTAGATTTGAGTCGTGGAGATAAAAATTGGGTAATAAATAACACAAATACCACAAATCCACCAACTACAAAGACTTGAAGCAATATCGGTAAGTAATCAATTGTTGTTGATTTCATTGTCCCAATTATTTTAACTTATTTATTATCAATGAATTAAAATTAATTTAACCCTGATTAACTTTAAAGCACTATCACCGCATTTAAAATTTTAGTGCAAATTTATCTTTTCGTTTCCGGTTTACCATAAAAAATCAAGGATTGTTTTAAAAAGATTGCAAATTAATTTCAATTAATATCATTACTCGCATTAAAAATGCTTGTCTTTAGAGTTAATAAATTAATAAAAAAATATTATCCCAAGAAATTATAGGTTAAAAAAAACAAGGAATTGGTAGAATAATCTCCTATTAATAAGCCAAGCGATATTTTTGAAAATGCTGCTTTATTTTTTTGTGAATTGTATTGAATAATTTTCAATGAAAAATTATTAAAAAATTCGAATTTAACACAACAACTACTTTAAAAATAGAACAATCGAAATAGTTAACTAAAACGTTTTTTACAAGTTGTATGTTAAGTTGAACAATAGATTTAAATCAATGTTTAACTTTACAAAAAACAAACAATGACATTTTCAGAATACCAGAAATTATTTGACGGCATTTTAGCGGGAGAAATTAACGAAAAACCTTACGACGATTCTCATTTTGTAGAATATGTAAAGCTGAATCTTTCCCGTCAAAACCGTTGGTTAAAAAAAGGAGAAATTGCAGAAGAACTAAAATTGACTATTCAGTCAATAACTGAAAAACAGACGTGGCTTGTCATTACTGAGCCTTGGTGCGGAGATGCTGCGCACAACGTTCCTTTTATTGTAAAGTTGGCTCAATTAAATCCAAACATTACCTTAAAACTCCAATTGCGTGATAGCAAACATTCTGAAATTGAATCTTATTTAACAAATGGAGGGAAATCAATTCCAAAATTAATTGCACGGGATGAAGCGGGAGCAGATATTTTTACTTGGGGTCCAAGACCTGCTGAAAGTCAAGATGTATTTGACCAATTAAAAGCGGAAAATGCTTCCTTTGAAACGCAAAAAATCGCCTTGCAGGAATGGTATAATAACAATGCAGGTTGCGCTATTCAAGAAGAAATTTTAACAATTTTAAAGTCGATTTAACGCTAGAAAAACCGCTCATTTATATACTTTATTAGTTAGAATTGAGTGCTTTAATACCAACCTACACTTCTCTGTTGTGAAATTCAGCTGTTGCTTCCTTGTATTGTTCAGAATACGAATTATCGGCATTTCGTATTAGAAAAGTATGTGTGTTTGCGTGTGTACTTTCATCTTTTGTAACCTGTTGAAAATGGAGCACAATGCGAACTGCCTGTGCAGGTTTTCCTTCGATTGTGCATTTGTCAATTAGAATCAAACCAACACTATTGGCGAGATGAATCGCTCTTTTTTCGGTGGAAAATGGCAAAATAATCCAGAAAGACCCAGCTGTATCTAAAATTTTCGATACTTTTTTAAACAACAAATCCAAGGGCAACGATTTTGTATGCCTCGCCATCGTTTTGGCTATTCCTTTGTTTTCTTGGCTATTTTCAAAAAATGGTGGATTAGTGAAAATAAGATCGTATTTCTTCTCTGTTTTCAATTCTAAAAAATCCAATGGAATTGCATTCAAACGGTTGCGCCATGGCGAATTAGTAAAGTTTTCGGTGCAATCGCTGTAGCTCTCGAGTTCTAGCTCCACTGCGTCTATTCTAATTTCAGCATTTTTTTGAGCTACCATTAAACTTAAAACACCAGTTCCACTTCCTATATCCAAACCAAATCGTTTGTGATCCGTGGAAATTAGCGTTCCCAGTACCATTGCGTCCGTCCCAACTTTTAATGCGGAACGACTTTGATTAACAGAAAAATATTTGAACTGAAAAACGGACATGAAAAAAGTTGAATTACAGAAAGAAGTAAGGTTTACTATAAATCAGGAAAGGTACAATTCAATTAGACCCGGAGGCGCTTTTATTGTCATTGTTTTTTTCTTGCGATCCACATTTTGCACGATTCCTTCGATCAATGGAACAAGAACTTCTTTGGAGCCGTTCATAATTTGAATCAATGGATTTACCTGCAAATCGATAATTGTTTCAATAATTCCAACTTCACCAAAACTTTCATCGATAACGGTGAAACCAACTACTTCGTGGTCGTAGAAATTTTTACCGGACAATGGCGGAAGAATTTGAGCTGGAAGGAATAAGTTTTTTCTAAGGAGTATTCTCGCTTCATTTTCAGAATTGACACCCTCAAATTTCACAGCAGCGAAACCTTTATTCTTCAATTTAAATTCCTGAATAAAGAAAGGGGATAATTGCCCGTTTATTTCAATAAACAAGGCGTCGAGTGTTTCGTAATCTTCCGGATTCGTAACGTCTAAAAACAACGAAACTTCACCTTTAAATCCGTGAAGTTTCGCTACATATCCCAAATGAAAGCAATCTGCTTTATTCATTCAATGCTAATTTTTACTCAGCTGTTTTCTCTTCTTCACCTGCTTCTTCAGCTGGCGTTTCTGCTACTGGAGCTTCTTCAACTGCTACCTCTTCGGCAACTGGAGCCTCTTCAACAGCAGCTTCTGGAGTTTCTTCAACAGCAGCTTCTGGAGTTTCTTCAACCGCTACCTCTTCGGTAACTGGAGATTCTTCAGCAACTGGAGTTTCTTCCATTACCTCTTCAGCAACTGGCGCTTCTTCAGCAATTTCTTCTTCTACTACAGGAGTATTTTTCAATTCAACAGCTTTCGCTCTTGCTTCATTTGCCAAAACTTCTGCTTTCAAACGCGCTGCTTTATCCGCTGCATCGTTTTTAGCCAATCCGTCTTTTTTACCTGTGATTTTAGAATCTTTATCTGCAAGCCATTGTGCAAATTTAGTTTCAACATCCTCTGCCGTTAATGCGCCTTTTTTAACACCATTCAATAAGTGATTTTTGTGTAAAACACCTTTGTAGGATAAAATAGCACGCGCAGTGTCCGACATTTCAGCACCAACTTGCACCCAACTTAATGTACGATCAAAATTGATGTCAATTGTTGCTGGATTTGTGTGTGGGTTGTAGATTCCTAATTTTTCGATGAATTTACCATCTCTTTTAGATCTGCTGTCTGCAGCTACAATGTGGAAGAAAGCTTTTCCTTTCTTACCGTGTCTTTGCAATCTAATTCTAGTTGCCATAATTGTTTTTACAATGTGGGGTGCGAAACCCCGATTTATAAATAATTGAATATAAGAGTGCAAAAGTACATAAAAATTTGGAATTCAGAATTCAGAATTCAGAATTTTTTGTCTATCTCCTAAAAAAAGATACATTTATAGTCTATTAACAGAAGATGAAGCAAGATATCCAAACTACTTTATTCCAGCTAATCAAGCAAAAAAATGCCGGAGAAGATTCTTTAGGGAATGTGCTTTCAGAAATTCTGAGTATTAGCTCAGACGCCGTATACAGAAGATTGCGAAACGAAACAGCACTTACAATTCAGGAAGTTAAAAAGTTGTGTATTTACTATAATATTTCGTTCGATGCTTTGTGCGCAATTGGCGATGGAAAGGTAGTTTTTTCCTATCCACCATTGGATACTTTTGACTTTGGTTTGGAATCGTATCTAGAAGGAATATTGCAAGCTTTTCACAAACTTAAGCAGCTAACTGGTGGGGAAATAATACTATCCGTAAATAATATTCAGTTCTTTCAACTGTTGAATTTCCCTCAATTGATGCGGTTTAAATTGTATTTCTGGGCAAAAACACACCTGCAGATGGAAGAATACAAAGACCAGCAGTTTAAACATGAAAAAACAAGTGATACAGCTTTTTCTTTGGGCATGGAAATCTTACAAGTCTACAATTCCATTCCGTCCAAAGAAATATACGATCCGGAATTTATGCGTGGATTTTTGCGTCAAATTCACTATTACTATACCTCGCATTTATTTGAAGATCCTTCCTACGCCTTGTTTTTATATGACCGGATTTTATTAATGTCATCACATTTAGAAGCGCAGGCGAATTATGGGAAAAAATTCATGTATGGAACGCAGGCACCAGCAAATGGCAACAATTTTGAAATGTATATGAACTAAACGATTAATTCTGACGCTACATTTTATTACAAGGGCAAAGAGCTTCAAGGTGTCTATTTAACCCATAATCTTATGAATTATCTAGAAACGACAGATGAAAATTACGTGAACGATTCAAAATTAATTATCGATAAACAATTGG
>CANJSS010000050.1 GCA_947476955.1 Flavobacteriales bacterium | reverse complement strand
CCTTTCCGCAGCCTAAAAATAGGGGGGCAGCAAGTAAGAGTATAAATAAGTTACGCAACATCTTAGTATTCGTTTATTCTGTTTTCAATTTCAAATACCAGTTAAGTCCTCCCTCGTGGTGCTTGTATTGCAGGTGCATAGTGGAATCTGTAATATCTAATATTCTGTACGTATTAACGCCTGTATAAAATCCAATAAACGCATTATTACTGATAGAAATTGTGGTTTGTTCGCCTTCTACAAGGTTCCATGATTCATTCATTTGGTCGGAATATGGCGCAGTGTAGTCATATAAATTTTGAAAAGAGCCTGGAAATTGTGCACTTAATGTGTTGTGAATATACACATCGCCATTGTTTATCATGTCAAATTTAAACCCTTGAAGATGGAATACATACTTATCATCATATAAACCACAATTTACTTTTTCGCTTGCTCCTGCAGCCCAATACTCTGGCGTGCTTCCTAAAGCACTTTCTGGATCCGGTCCAACACCTAAATGTGCTGCAAAAGCAGAATCAACGACCCAAGTTTTAGATCCTGTGCCACTTGTACCGCCCGTTAATTTATTGTAATATGGATTATTTAGCAACCCTAAATCGTCATTTGCGATAACAATTTGTTGTGTAGAGCTTTTACTTCCGCCTTTGTTAAAAACGGTCAATTTAATGGTGTATGTTCCTGCATATGGATATGTTGCTGTTGCTGTTGTACCAGTTGCTTTTATACCATTTCCGAATTCCCACAAACATTGCATAGTTTTATTAACAGCGGTCAATTCAATGATGTTTGGGGAAATAGAGGAAGCCACAGTTGTGAACACTGCATCTGCATCTGTAGGAGCATCTCCTAATGTAGGACCATCTTTTTTACACGCCATTAGCAATGACAGTATGGATAATGCAAGAATTAATTTCGTTTTCATCGTTTCGTTTTATTAAATTAATAACCAGGATTTTGACTCCAATTACCACCAGCAAGATCAATTTCCACTTGTGGAATAGGGAAGATCTCATTTTTCCCAGTTTGAAATCCATCAATATATGTTGCTGCTTGACCAGTGCGAACAAGATCAAAGAACCGATGTCCTTCACCAGCAAATTCATACCGTCTTTCCTTATAAATTACATTAACTGAATTTACATTAACACCTTGTACGCCAACTCTTCCGCGAACTTGATTAACCAGTTGTTGTGCTAAAGACGTATTTCCATTTAAATAGTGTGCTTCAGCAGCCATAAGTAATACATCTGAATAGCGAATTACCATATAATTCAACGGACTAGTTAAATCATTATCCGGAAGACCAAGTTCTCCCAATCTTTTAATGTATTTGTTGTTGTAAAATCCAGTGTGTCCGCCAGCACCAATTGCATAGGAAATTGTTTCCGGATTAGGTTGTGCTGCAATAAATGCATCTATATCCAAAATGGAATGACCTCTTCTTGCATCTAGCGGTGAGAAAGCATCGTATAAATTTTGAGTTGGTAAGTTGTAACTATTCCCATCTCCATAAATTGGTCCGTTGTATTGTCTGATTCCTTGGAATCCCGGAGCAGCATTCCCTTCCAAACAGATTAAACAACCGTAGCTTCCTCCTTCTAGTCCTGAATATTGAACAGAAAAAACAGATTCACTGCTGTTTTCATTATTCACTTGGAATAAATCGCCGTAGTTAGCAACTAAACTATATACGTTACTTGCGATAACTTCATCAAATGTTGCAGCTGCATCCGCATATTTGTTTTGGTATAAATATACTTTTCCTAATAAAGATAAAGCTGCACCTTTTGTTGCGCGACCCTGCACCGTTGCGATAGGATCTAAAATTCCAGCGGCATATTTAAGATCTGTTTCAATTTGTGCATAAACTTCTGATTTTGGAGATCTTCCGATTTGCGTTGCCTCATCGATTCCAATTCTTTTGTCAATTATTAAAGGAACATCACCAAAGAATTTCACCAATTCAAAATAATAGTAAGCTCTTAGAAAGCGCGTTTCCGCAAGAATTTTGTCCTTACCGCTAAACTCAATATTATCTTTGTTTTCCATAATGTAGTTAGCGCGGGTGATTCCGGCATAATTCCATCGAAGAATATTTCTGAGTTCTACGTTTACACCACCATGGTTCATCAAATCAATCTGGTGCAAGCCTTGAGAATCATTTACACTCTCTCCACCTGCGATGGAATTATCGGAAGCAATTTCACCAATCCATAAGGAAAGGAAAGAAGATTGAAGCAAATCGTAAGCTCCAGTTAGTGCCCGTTCGTAATCTTCGGGAGTTGCAAAGAAGTTTTCAGCATCCTGAGAATATGGTGGATCAACAGCCAAGTACTTTTTACATCCTTGCGAAGCAAAAACTAGTGCGGAAAGAAGGATGAATTGAAGGATTATTTTTTTCATAATGTGTTAAAATTTTAATTGTATTCCTGCCATGAATGTTTTTGCCTGTGGATAGAAACCATAGTCAACTCCGGCAGATAATGCGTTACTTGAACTGATATCGGGGTCAAATCCTCTATATTTAGTAAGTGTTAGCAAGTTGTTTGCAACACCGTAAACACGAAGGGATTCAATTTTCAATTTCTTAAGGAATTTAGTTGGAACCGTATATCCCAATTGTAGATTTCTCAATCGAGCGAAGGATCCATTTTCAACATAGTAAGAAGAGAAAAGTGTATTTTTTGTTGGTCCGGTAGTTAATCTTGGATTTTCATTGGATGTTCCAGGTCCAGTCCATCGATCAATTACATACGCCAATTGGTTCGCATAAGGTTGCTGTCTTTCATAGTTACGTATGATTTCCTGACCAATTACAGAGTAAATTGATCCACCAAGGTCGAATGCTTTGTATTTGAAATTGAACGAAAAGCCCATTGTAAAATCTGGTATGGGCGAACCTAAATAGGTTTTATCCGAATCATCGTTAAAGTTAATGATACCATCCCCATTTTGATCGACAAAGATTAAATCTCCAGGTTGTGCGCCATCTTGTACAACTGGTCTAGCATCAATTTCCTCTTGTGTTTGGTAAATTCCAGCTGTTTGATACCCAAAGAAGTATCCAATCTCATATCCTTCTTGAAAACGGGTTGCTATATCGCCACCAACGCCAAAGCCAGCACCAGGAATATAATCTACGCCTTCCGGAACACTTTTCACTTTATTCGTAATGGAAGTAAAGTTAAAATTGAAGTTAGCTTTTAAATTTTTCTTCGGATTGGTACTGTATCCTAATTCAACCTCAATTCCTTTGTTGGAAACATTTCCAGCATTGATAATTGGCGGATAGCCACCAGGGCCGTAGGAACCAAGAATACCTGTAACTTCTGGTTGAAATAATAAACCATTCGTATTCTTTATAAAGTAATTCGTTGTTACATCTAATTTTTTCCAGAATGTAAGATCTATACCTGCGTTAAATTGACGGGTAGTTTCCCATTTTAAATCTGGGTTTGCTGGTCTACCAATAGCTGCTCCTTGTGTTATAACATTATCAAAAACGTAAACACCTTCTCCATTTAACAATGCTCTGTATGCAAAGTTTGGAATTTGGTCGTTCCCTGAAACACCATAACTAACTCTCAATTTGAAATAGTCGATGAACTTAATTGAATAGAATTTCTCATCTGAAATCAACCAAGCAGCAGAACCAGTAGGGAAGAAACCATAGCGGTTGTTTCCTCCGAATTTACTTGAACCATCTCTTCTTAAAATCATCGAAAATAAGTAACGACTCGTGTACGCATATTCGGCACGTAAGAATGCAGAAAGTAACCGCTCCTTAAATTCCCAAGAACCGGTGTTATTTAGAAATCCTCCTTGTGCTGTATTAGCCGAGATATCTGCAAATTCTAGTGAATTATTTGGGATATTATACGCTGTTCCATTTAAAGAATTTCCCTTGCGTTGAAAAATAGAAACACCTGCTGTTCCTTTAACACGATGCACGGTATTAAACGTACGGTCATAATTCACAAAACTCTCATAGGTAAGGTCTAAATACGAAGATTTTTCTTCGTAAACAGCTGCGCCTCTTTCTAAAAATACGTTGTCTGCAATTTCCACCAATGGCGACTCTAAGTCTGCATTTAATGCTGTATTAGCGTATTTTCCGTTTCCGTACCAAACCAATGGAGAGAATACTTTCGCGTTAACAAGTGCGTAATTGTAATTAAAACGATTTGTAAAAGTAAAGTTGTCATTAATCGTGTACACAAATTCTTCTTTTCCAACGAATTTGTCTGCTGTGTTCCAATTGTACTGGTTTTTAATTTGTGCAACCGGATTGATAATATCATTAACTTCTTCCAAGTAGGAATACGTTCCGTCTGCTAATTGTACCGGGCGATCTGGCATTGCATTCAAGGTATTGTATAATACAGAACCTAGGCCATTTTCAGGAAGTGTACTTCTGCTTTCTGTTGAAAATAACAAAACAGAGTTCAATTTTAATTTTGGGGAAAGATCCGTACTAATATTAAAACGCGCATTGTATCTTGAGAAATTTGACTTATTTCCTCCAACAATTCCATCTTGGTTATAATAACCTAAACCGAGTGAGTATTTGGTGTTATACGTTCCACCGCTCATGCTGATGTTCTGACTTTGAATTGGAGATCTGCTGAAAACAGTATCTTGCCAATCCGTTCCAACGCCTATGTTTGTATTGTTAAACGGCATTGGTTGACCACCGAATGCAAACATTTCATTTTTAATAACGGCATATTCTGTTGCATTCAAAACGTCCAATTTTTTAGAAGTGGACTGCATTCCATAATACGCACTGTATTCGATAGTTGGCTTACTATTTAAACGGCCATTTTTTGTTTCGACAATAATTACTCCGTTTGCAGCTCGAACACCATAGATTCCCGCGGTAGCATCTTTTAGCACGTTAATAGATTTAATATCCGAAGGATTCAATGCGTTTAATCCTTCGGAGTCGTAAACAACACCATCTACTAAAATTAATGGGTCATTGTCTCCAAAAGTAGAAATACCTCTAATTCGAATATTGGATGCGCCCCCAGGAGAACCAGAGTTTGTACTGATCGTTACCCCAGAAACTTGGCCTTGAAGCGCTTGGTCCATTCTTGAAACGTTCAATTTTTCAATATCTTCACCTTTTACTTTTCCTGTTGCACCAGTAACCTCTTTGGTTTTTGCTTCACCATATCCAACCGCTACAACTTCATCTAGAACTTGTGCGTCTGTCGCAAGAACAACATCAATTACGGTTCGTTTAGCTACCCGAATTTCTTGTTTTGTATAACCAGAGTAAGAAAAAATTAAAAACACATTTGTGGAATCCACCAATTTAACAGAATAATTTCCGTTTAAATCTGTTAAAACCCCGGTGTTTTTGCCTTTAACTTTAACGCTAACATAAGGCATCGTCTCGTTTTTTTCGTTTTTCACACTACCTGAAACGGTAATCTCTTGGCCGAAAACCAGAAAAGAAAAAGCAGAAAGTGTGAGAGAAAGAAGTAGTTTATTCATCATAGTATTTCAAAATATTTGCGTAAATATATAATTTATTTTACTTATTATACAAAATACAATAAGTTTTCATTAAGTTTTTTGAATCACCAACCTAATTAATAGAAATACATGGAATAATCTCACTAAAAACAGCCTTTTAAACAAAATTACGTGAAGGTAATTAGGCATGAATTTTTGAAGAATATTCTTTTTTTCTATTTTTTTAACCGGAAATAGTCACCAAATTATTGGAAAAAACTTCCCGATTTTTCGCGACTTTTTATTTTTTCAATTCCATCAATGTTCCAACATAAAAAGGAATATTGGCGTATGCAACTTTCTCCCCATCGGAAATTGTAACGTATAAACGATACGCTCCTTCTTTACTTGGCGTTTCAAGTTTACACGTTTGATTTTTTCCTTTTTTCAATTTGCCAATAATTTCAATTGGTTTGGACTCTGCGTCTCCTCCAGATTTTAAATCGGTGCTTTCTGGAAATAATTCCCAGGAAATAATTAGTTTATCTTTGTTTATATCGCGAGCATAAACTCCGACTTTATACTTTTTATTAGGATCTAGGAAGAGGTTCCTTTCGTTGAAGTTTCCAATGAATTTGAGCGAATCCACTGTTGGCGCATTATTTACTAACGCTTTTTTCGACCAACTTACGGCTAAAGCATCATACACTTCCGTTGGAAAACCTTGTTCGGTAAATACGCCATACCACGTGCTTGTGTATTCTTGTTTTTGGCCCCATAAAAACGCAAAAGAACCGATGCACTGCAAAGAATCCGATTGAATGAAATCTTTGTATCTGTAAACATAGCTGTCGTATTTTTCCTTGCTTGTTTGTTCAATCGAAGATTTCCAACTCGTTTTTGGAGATTCCCAATGGCCGTTAGGCCCCCATTCTGTAATCATGTACGGCCCATTGAAGTTTCCATTTTTCAGGATGATTTTCACACTGTCGATATCGCCGTAGGTATTAATTCCATAAATATCGACATCGGTAAGTTGCGTTTGCATAAATTTCAATTTTTCGCTGCTCGTTCCAGCTGTTACACTCGCCGTTGGATGATTTGGATCTTCCTCCTTTACCATTCTTGCGATGTCATTCACTGCTTTCCAAACTTTCGTGTTTTGGTAGGCCAATTCGTATTCATTTCCTACACACCAAATCAAAAGTGCCGGATGATTCTTGTATTTTCGTATTAGAACTCTAAAATCTTCGAGTTGTTTTGTAACTTTTTCTTCGTTGTTGTAATCAAAACCATGGCGTTCGTGTTGCACCCATAGACCAAGCATAACTTTTATTCCTTTTTTCTCGGCTTCATCCAAAACCCTTTGTGCATTTTCCATTCCCCAGGTGCGAATCGTATTCCCATTAATTTTAACCAAATCATCCAAATGCGATTCTCCACCAGCTCCATTAATATAATATGGTAAGCCATTTACTTCAAGCACCCATTTGCTGTCTCGTTGAAGGATTTCTACCTTGCTTGTTTGGGCAAATACAGTAAGGAAATTAAAAATAAAAAGGAAGAAAAATACATTAGTTTTTGGCATCTGTTTTTTTATTAAATACGCTAAAAGAATCTTATGGTAGAAAGTACAATAATACAAATTTTAACGTATTAAAGTAAATTTTCAATTTCTGACAGTAATAATTTTATTAGTTATGGTAAAAAATACTATAATTGTAATATATTTACTTTTTTTAATTTCAACGTATATTTGATAACTAGATAATATTTCCCGATACAGAAACAGCAAAAAGGGGTGTTTTGTTTAGATTGGAAAAATCATATTAAGCGAATGTATTAAACTATTAACTATGACAGAAAAGAATTCATTGAATCAAACGAATTACGGTGCATTTACAACATTAATTTCAATCTTTTTCTTTTGGGGTTTTGTTGCGTCCAGCAACGACATTTTAATACCAGTATTTAAAAAGGCATTGGATTTGAGTCAATTTGAATCTCAACTAATTTCCTTGGCATTTTATATTGCTTACACCGTTGGATCTGTTCTTTATTTTGTCATTTCTTCCTTATTGAAGCGAGATATATTAAATTTAATTGGCTATCGAAATGGATTGGCACTCGGATTAATCATTTCTGCATTGGGAACGTTGTTATTTATTCCTGCTTCAAATAATGCCTCTTTTCCGTTATTAATTTCTGGTTTATTTACGGTAGGATTAGGCTTTTCTTTGCAGCAAATTGCAGCAAATCCTCTTGCTATTCAAATGGGAGACCCGTCGAAAGGGAATATTCGTTTGAGTTTAGCTGGCGGAATAAATAATGTTGGCACAACAATAGGCCCGGTGATTGTTTCTTTTGCAATTTTTGGTGGACTTTCATCTGGCGATACAACTTTAAATCTGGAGTCTGTTCAAACACCCTATTTAATTTTAGGTGCAGCATTTGTTCTTGCGGCAATTCTTTTCAAATTTTCTTCTGTTCCAGATCGAATTGGAAATGATTCTGAAGAAAAAGGCGCTGGAAATATTCTCGCAACTTTAAAATACCCCCAAGTGGTATTAGGTATGATAGCTATCTTTTTATATGTAGGTGTGGAGGTTTCCACAGCGAGTAATCTTCCTGAATTTATGAAACAAAAGCTAGGGACCAGTGAAAGTGCTGTTGCTCCTTTCGTTTCGTTATTTTGGGCAAGTTTAATGATTGGTCGTTGGACTTCCGCTGCTGGGGCATTTAATCTTTCTGAGAAATCAAAATCAATTTTGGGTTTGATTTTGCCATTTGCAGCATTTGGAATTTTCCTTGGCGTAAACTGGTTGGCAGGGAATCAAATGGCACAGTTTTATCCATATCTTGGTATTGTAATTCTATTAATAATTGCGGATAAGGTAAGCAAAGGAAATCCAGTGAATCAAATTATTCTGTATTCCTTTTTAGGAATTCTTGGTTTGATTGTCGGAATATACGCATCGGGCATGGTTAGTGTTTTTGCATTTATTTCCGTTGGATTGTTTTGCAGCACCCTTTGGCCGTGTATTTTTACTTTAGGTGTTGCAGGTTTAGGGGATAAAACAAATACAGCGTCTAGTTTATTGATTATGATGATTATGGGAGGCGGCTTTGTTTCAACGGCGCAAGGAGCGCTTGCAAGCGATAATTTACTTGGAATACAACATTCCTATTGGCTTGGTGTTCTGTGTTTCTTATACTTGGCTTTCTTTGCCTGGACCGTCAACAAAAAACTGAATAAACAAGGAATTTCTTTTGATATGCAAAAAGGCTCCGGACATTAAAAATAGTTACGATTATTTACTTTAACGGGTAAAAAAAAAGCACGGATCAGTTAATTTTGATTCGTGCTTTTTTGTGAATTAAACGCGTTTAGTTCGTTGCTGCAAGTTTTGCTAACTCTCCTTTTAAATAATCTATAGCTCTTATTTCGGTAACATCTTCATTTCGCGCCAGACCTAAATAATTCGACGCCCAATCCAATACATAAATCAAATACATGGAACGCTCCATTTTATTACTTCCCTTTGCAAAGACAGAAATTACCTTGTTTGTTTTTTTGGAAATAATTTTTTGAGTCAATTCAAAGCGCTTTTTATTGCTCGGATGCATGTCTTCCGTTTGCAGAAAAATAACCGAATCTTTTTCACTTCCACTTCCCCAACCGAGAAGCTCGTTGTGATTCATTTCCGGGATAACGTGGTAATGGCACAAGAATTTACTGTTTTCGTTAAATTGCTGTTTTCCGCGCAAAGCAACACTTTCATAAGGCGCTTCAGCATATATTACATTTGTTGTATTATTTATAACCTTCACTATTTCTTTTGCTATCTCTTGGATTTCAGAAGTGTGCGCCTCTAAAAACGCTGCTGCAGGAAGAAATTGTTGGAAACATTCCGAACTAATCAATTTATAAGATTCCAGCACTTTTACAAGTTGCACAATAGAATAACCCAAAGCGGCTCTTGGCGGGAGACCGCCAGGAACGTGTATAAAGTTAAAGTTGTTTTTTGCACAAAAAGCCATTAAATTTCCGCCGGATGAGATTCCGGTGATTTCCGCACCTCTTTCTTTACAGGCATTCAGTGCCGAAATCGTTTCCTCTGTATTTCCTGAATAAGAAGACCCTATAACAAGCGTGTTTTCATCAATAAATTTTGGAATGGTATAGTTTTGTACAATCGTAACTGGAATTTGAAGCTCCTCCTCCAACCATTGTGAAACGATTCGCGCACCTATTCCAGAACCTCCAAGTCCGCACACTGCAATATTGCTAAACTTTTTAGAGGGAATCTGCAAGTTGGTTTTTTGTGCAATTTCGACGCTTTCTCTCAGTTGTGCTGGGAATTCTTGAATTAATTTTTCCATTTAATTAAGGTTTTAATAGTGATTTAAAATTAAATAACAGTTTAACTGGAGTGTGTAGGAAATGGATAATGTAGCGTATAAGTTATTTTAAAAAAGAGATTTCATAAGGTATGGATAATGCAATCAGCTTTTGAATGCAGCTCTTTCATTTGTTCAATTATCTGCTTATTTGCGTAATTTTTGATGGTGGTAATTCAAAAGGCCATCTATTGGCTTTTGAATAGTTTTCCCTAAAATTACACTGTGAAAATCACATGCTTCCGCCAATTCATTTTGGAATAAATGGGCAATTGAACCTACAAAATGTGTCTTAATTTCTTTATAATTTGCGTAGCAAAGCACATGTATTTCAACAAAATCTTTAAACCCTTCGAAAATCATTTTCTTGATAAAATCATCTTCGTTGTGTTGGATTATGAATTTCATCATAGAAGCAAGAAAAACATTCGCGTCCGCCTCCATATACACACGGCTAACGATTTCATCTTTCGTAAGTTTTGTTTCTGTGTAAAAGGAAGTATGTATGTTTTCAGGTAATTTATTGTACAAGTAACTTGCGATTAATTTTTTGCCGAAATAAGAACCGCTCCCCTCGTCGCCAAGAATATAGCCCAACGCCGGCACTTCTTCATGTACATTAATTCCATCGAAATAGCAGGAATTGGAACCCGTTCCAATAATACAGGAAATTGCTGGTTCACCTTCGTAAGTTGCATACGCGCAAGCCGTTAAATCGTGATCTACCGTGATTTTTGCATGTTCAAAAACACGTTGTAAACCCCTTTGAATAATTGCCTTTAAGGAATCAGATGAACAACCCGCACCATAAAAATGGACTTCGCTCACTTCGTTTCGAATAGCAAAAAGCTCCGGATTATTTTCTACCGCAGAAACCACAATCTCTTCCGAATGAAAGAATGGATTCAATCCCATAGTAGTAAAATAGGTTTTTTCTAAACCATTTAATACAACCCAATCACTTTTGGTCGAACCGCTATCAACAATTAGTATCATTTTATTTTTTTTACAAAGTGTCACACTTACACTTTGCGAATATATAAAATTCTTTTTTACCTTTGAGTATGTCCTTGAATAATATGTCGTCTAAAAACAATTTGGAATTAAATCCTCGAATTTCAGTGGATTGTGTAATCTTTGGCTTTGACCTCAATCAATTGAAAGTTCTGGTGATTGAGCGGTCTATTTCGGATTCGGACAAACAGATCTTGACACTTCCTGGTGATTTAATATACGAGGCTGAAAATTTGGAGATTGCTGCAGATCGGGTACTTTTTGAACTAACAGGTTTGGAAACTATTTTTCTAGAACAAGTTGGTGCCTTTGGCGATACGGATAGATTAAATAAGGAGGCGGATAAGAAATGGCTGCGCGCCGTGCGGGAAGAACCGGAAGCTAGAGTAATTACAATAGCTTATTTTTCGCTGGTAAATATCCATGAATACGCTCCACAAGCCTCCTCTTTTGCAAAGTCTGCTGCGTGGATTCCATTGAATGAAATAGACGAATTGGCTTTTGACCATTTTGATATTCTGCAAACTGCCTTGAAAAAATTAAAGAACAAGATTAGAATCCAGCCAGTTGGTTTTAATTTGCTACCAGAAAAATTTACGCTCTCACAACTGCAGAAATTATACGAAGCGATTTTAGGAAGAGAGTTGGATAAACGAAATTTCAGACGAAAAATGTTGAAATTGCAGTTGGTTGAAATGCTCGAAGAAAGACAAGAAAAGGTGCCACACAAACCTTCACAGTATTTCAAATTCAACGAAACAAACTATAATATATTGATTGAAAACGGCTTCGATAATTTTGGTTTTTAAACTGCATTATATAACCTAAAAATTAAATTTATCTTAACTAAGTGTAATTTTGACACAAAGATTGTATATTTGATAAAATCATTTCATTAAAATTATGGGTCAAACCTTAAAAACATCCAAAACTATCAAGCCTTTTAATGCCGTAATTTTCGGTGGAGACGGGGATTTAGCGCTAAGAAAAATTTATCCTGCACTGTTTCATCGCTTTGTGGATAATCAGATTAATTGCGACTTTACCATTTTTGCAATTACGCGATCCACAAAAAAGCATGCTGAATTTTATTCAACATTAGGGGCATTCATCGAAGAGTCAATTGACTATGACTTGGATAGAAATAAAATTGACATTTTCTTAAAAAAAATCGAATTAGTAAATATCCCATCCCATAGCGAAGCAGATTATTTGCCTTTAAAGTTAGAGCTGGAGAAAACGGCTACTTTTCAAAATATTTTTTATTTATCGACTCCCGCGGATGCATTTGGCGATATAAGCGATATGCTAAAGAAATGTAACCTAATCAATCCAAAAAGTAAGGTGGTTCTAGAAAAACCTTTAGGTTTCAGTTTGGCTTCTTCTCAGGCAATTCACGCAAAAATAAGTAGATCCTTTTCGGAAAATCAAATTTATCGTATTGATCATTATTTAGGAAAAGAAACCGTTCAGAACCTAATGGTTTTAAGGTTTGCAAATCACTTGTTTGAGCATTCTTGGTCGTCAGATCATATTGAATGTGTTCAAATTACGGTTGCAGAAAGCCTAGGTGTTGAAAGCCGTGGCGATTATTATGACCACAGTGGCGCGCTCTTAGACATGGTTCAAAATCATTTGTTGCAATTGCTTTGTCTGATCGCAATGGAGCCACCGGCAAAACTAGAGGCAGATTTTGTTCGGAATGAAAAACTGAAAGTGCTTAATTCCCTGCGTCTGATGGATGAAAAATCGGTCGTGACGGATACTGTAAAAGGGCAGTACACGCGTGGTAAGGTTTTTGAAACCCAAGTACCATCCTATTTGGAGGATATCGGAAAATATGAATCTGGAACAGATACTTTTGTTGCGATAAAAGCGTTTATCGACAATTGGAGATGGAAAAATACGCCGTTTTATTTGCGAACAGGAAAGAGAATGGCAAAACGCTATTCTGAAATCGTAATTCATTTTAAATCTGTGCGACACAATCTGTTTCCTTCTCAGGGAGAAATTCCAGGAAATAGGCTTATCATGCGATTGCAGCCGGAGGAACGAATTGAATTGGTACAAATGACAAAACTCCCTGGCCCTGGAGGGTATCGTTACAAGCCAATTTCGTTGAAGCTGGATTACATGGATTCTTTTCACGAACGTTTTCCAGAAGCTTATGAGCGTTTAATTATTGATGTTCTCAGAGGAGATCAAACACTATTTATGCGTCAGGATGAGCTGGAGGCGGCATGGATTTGGATTGAATCTATTGCGGATAGTTGGAAAAAAGCAGAAAAGAAAAATGTTCTATACGAAGCAGGTTCTTGGGGCCCGGGCGATAGTGTGATGCAGAAAGACCATGTTTGGACTAAATTAAAAGAAAATGACGATAAAGAAATTTGATTCAAAAATTGAACTGGAGATTACCCTAGTTGCAGCGATTGTTTCGGAAATTTCTGCAGCAATAGAATTGCATGGCGATGCACGAATATTAGTTTCCGGAGGGGGTACTCCTTTGCCGCTTTATCGCTTGCTTTCTGCTGCAAATGTGGAATGGTCAAAGGTGAAAATTGGTTTGGTTGATGAACGATTTGTCCCAATGGAAAGTGAGTTCAACAATGGTTCTCAAATTCAGCAAGCGTTTTCTAATGCTGCTGCAAAATATGCAACATTCATTGGAATGGTTCAAAATTCAGACGATTTAGTCGAAAATGTGGAATTGGTGAATAAAAATTACAAGTTGTTTTTTGATCGGACAGATTTCACATTGCTTGGAATGGGAGAGGATGGGCACACAGCATCACTTTTTCCAAATGATCCTGAATCGGAGGCAATTTTAGTGTCGGATACTTTAGGGATTTTCCCAACCAAAGCGCCCAACTATCCTTTTCAGAGAATTACCTGCAGCAAGCAAATGCTATTGAATAGCACTGCACTTGTATTATTTATTGTTGGCGAGAAAAAATTAGAAAAATTAAATAATTCCACCACCGCACATTTGCCAATTTCTTCTTTTTTGGAAAATGTGCCTAACTTGGAGGTATATTACACAAAATAATGGTTAAAAAGGAAATAGAACAGGTTACGAATCGTATTATCGCTAGAAGCGCAGAAACGCGTAAATTGTATTTGAGTCAAATGACCGCTCAGTTCGACAAAGAATTTAGTCGTGCGCATTTAAATTGTGGCAATTTAGCGCATGCGTTTGCTGGCTGTGGCACGGAAGATAAGGCTGCGTTAAAGACAAATATTATCCCAAATATTGCAGTAATTACGGCGTATAATGATATGTTGTCAGCGCATAAAACATACGAGCATTATCCAGAAGATTTGCGAAGATTTGCACAAAAGCATTCTGCCGTAGCGCAAGTTGCTGGTGCTGTTCCTGCAATGTGCGACGGCGTAACGCAAGGTCAACCGGGAATGGAAATGTCTCTTTTTAGCCGCGATGTAATCAGTCTTTCAACTGTTTTGGGACTTTCACACAACATGTTTGATGCAACGTTATGTTTGGGGATTTGTGATAAAATTGTTCCTGGATTATTGATTGGCGCGTTGAAATTTGGACATCTTCCAACGGCTTTTGTTCCTGGAGGACCAATGGAAACTGGAATAAGTAACGAAGAAAAATCTGCTATTCGTCAGGATTTTGCTGAAGGAAAAATCGACAGAGCAGCATTGTTGAAGGGTGAATCGGATTCCTATCATTCGCCTGGAACATGCACGTTTTATGGAACAGCCAACAGCAATCAAATGTTGATGGAAATCATGGGTTTGCAATTGCCGGGTTCTAGTTTTGTAAATCCAGGCACAGAGTTGCGGGAATTGTTGAACGAGGAAGTAGTGAAAGTAATTGCAGAATCCGCGCGCAACAAAACCTTACAAGGGACTTTATCGCACCTAGTGAATGAGAAATCTATGGTTAATGCAATTATTGGTTTACTTGCGACGGGAGGATCCACCAACCACACGATTCACTTGATTGCCATTGCAAAAGCGGCCGGAATTTGTATCAATTGGGAAGATTTTTCAGATCTTTCGGATGTTATTCCACTTTTAACACGCGTTTATCCAAATGGCGCAGCAGATGTAAATCATTTTCACGCTGCTGGAGGAATGGGATTCATCATTCATACTTTATTAGAAAATGGGTTACTCCACAAAGATGTGCATACAATTCTTGGATTTGGATTGGAAAAATATACGCAAGAGCCTAAAATACAAGACACTAAATTAGTTTGGGTGCAAGGACAAAAAACATCCCTGAATGACGCTATTATTCGTCCTGTTTCGAATCCTTTTCAAGCGGAAGGCGGCATGCGCATGATGAAGGGGAATATTGGTCGTGCGGTCATGAAAACTTCTGCTGTTGCCCCAGATCAATTAGTGATTGAGGCTCCTGCAGTAGTTTTTGAAGAACAAGAAGATTTGATTATTGCCTTTAAAGAAGGAAAACTGGACAAAGATTTTATTGCAGTTTTACCGTTTCAAGGGCCGAAACAAAATGGAATGCCGGAACTCCACCAACTTACACCAACTTTGACCATCTTGCAGAAACGTGGTTTTAAGGTTGGATTAATAACAGATGGAAGAATGTCTGGCGCTTCCGGAAAAGTTCCTGCATCTATTCACATCGTTCCAGAAGCACGAGACGGTGGTTTGATTGGGAAAATAGAAACCGGCGATCTTATTCGAATGAACGCAATTGATGGAACGCTCGAATGTCTCGATCAGAATGTCCAAAATAGAGTCGCTCGAACAAAAGACAACAGTGCGGTTTTTGGTTTGGGGAGAGAATTGTTTTTTAACATGCGCGCACTTGTATCCTCCAGCGAAGAAGGTGCAAGTTTTTTATAACGAGTAAACATCTGAAATTATGCAAACAGCCGTTCAAAATAATATTGCTTCCATCTTGGCGAAAAACCCAATTATTCCTGTCGTTACCATCAATAAGTTGGAGGAAATTGACGGAATTGTGCACGCACTTTTAGAAAAAAACATCCATTGTATTGAAGTGACGCTCCGAACTACTATTGCGTTTGAAGCGATTCAAGTGATCAAGGAAAAATATGCTTCGGAATTGTCTGTAGGGGTTGGAACCGTTATTTCAAGCGCGCAAATTCAAAAGGCGAAGCAAGTTGGCGTTGATTTTATTGTAAGTCCAGGGATTTCCAAGGAATTGGCGCAAGAACTAATGGATTCCAAGATTCCATTTATTCCTGGTGTTGCAACGCCAAGCGATATTATTTTGGGATTGCAGATGGGTTGGAATTTTTTCAAATTTTTCCCTGCGAATTTATTTGGCGGATTGCCAGCGCTAAAAACCTACCAACTGGTCTTTCCAAATGTTGTTTTTTGTCCTACTGGCGGAATTAATGAAACGACTTATCCAGACTATTTGGCATTGGAAAATGTTCAAAGCGTTGGTGGATCTTGGATGATCATATAATAATGTCCCCTTTTTAATTTGGTTCCAAATTTAGTTGCATAAAAGCATTAACTCATTGAATTAACGTGTATTCGTTTTAATAATTCCTTGGAATAGGTTAATTTTCGCAGTATGCGCTGGAAATTCATTTTTCGGCGGATAAATGCACAATTAACCTACTTTTCATGAAAAACACCTTCAGAAGATTAATCGTTTTTGGCTTCATTATAAATGTGCTAGTTGTGCTTGCTCTTGGATCCATCTATCTTTTTAGAATCGCAAAAGTCAGGCAGTTTAGATTCGATCAAGTATTGGACTGGTCGGCACTTACTCTTTTCATTCTTTCGTTTATTTTACTAGCGGTAGTTTTTCAGCTAATCTTGTCGCAAACCAATGCGCGCAATGTTTCAGAACAGCTTTTATTGGACAACAAAAAGTTGCTATTGTCTATCATTGACAATACCACTAATCCGATTTCCATTAAAAAAATAAATGGGGAGTATTTGCTTGTAAATAAGCAATTTGAACAGCTTTTCCATTTTACAGCGCAAGAAGTTAAGGGTAAAACAGACCATGATTTTTTGGAGAAAGAAATTGCTGATGCGTATAGAAATACGGATTTGGAAGTGGTGAAGGCCGGCAAGGAAATGAAATTTGAAGAAACTATTTCTCAGCCAGATGGCTTACATACGTATATTGCAGTGAAATTTCCTTTGTACGATATCACTGGTAGAATCTATGCAATTGGCGGAATATCGACGGATATTACAGAACGAAAAGACACGGAAAAGTCGTTGAAGGCAGGGGAAACGTTCTTCAACATGTCGATGGATAGTTTGATTATTTCCACCAACGATACATTTGTAAAAGTCAATCCGGCAACACTACAAACCTTAGGTTATTTGGAATCAGATTTATTCAATAAACCGTTTATGACATTTATTCATCCGGAAGACCTTGAAAAAACAAAACAAGAAATTGTAAAGTTAGAATCGGGAGCGGTTACGGTAAATTTTGAAAATCGATATTTATGCAAAGACGGGTCCTATAAATGGTTGAACTGGACTGCTTTTCCAGATAAAACTACAGGTCTTTTATATTCTGTTGCACGAGATGTTACCACCCAAAAAAATTACCAGGAATCGTTGCGAACTGGAGATAACTTATTCAATATGGCATGGGAAATTCTGGTTGTTTCTACGAAAGAAAAGTTTATAAAGGTTAATCCCGCATTGATTAGGGTGCTTGGCTATTCTGAATCGGAGCTAATTTCCCGACCATTTATTTCGTTTGTTTTTCCAGGTGACGTAGAAGAAACGAAAAAAGAATTGGATGTAATCCACAATGGCACTACTTCTACTAATATTAAAAGCAGGTGGGTGTGTAAAAATCAGGAAATTAAATGGCTTTCTTGGACAACGACAATTGATCCGGCAACCAAACTTTTGTATATGGTGGCGCAGGATATTACAGAAAAGATAAGACTGGAAAACGAACAGCAAGAATCTGTAAATCAATTGTATGAAAATGAACAAAAACTCCGATTAATTCTTGAAAACATAAGCGATGGCGTAATTGTAGCCGACACAAATAAAAATGTTTTAATGGCAAACGATATGGCAAATACACTTTTTGGAGTGGAAGAAGACGAAAAGATGACGGCTGATTTTAGTAGCTACTATGAATTGTATTTACCAGACGAAAAAACAGTATTCCCATCCCAGAATTTACCGATTGATCGCGCGCTAAAAGGAGATGCAACGGACGATATAGACGTGGTTTTTTGGAATCCGGAAGCGCAAGAAAAGAAACGAATGCTCTTGAGCGGGCGTCCAATTGTAGACCAGAAAAAAGAAGTTATTGCGGCAGTAATTACCATTAAGGATATT
>CANJSS010000049.1 GCA_947476955.1 Flavobacteriales bacterium | reverse complement strand
TTGGGTAAATCATACAGCTCTTGGAAATGGTTATTTGCCATCAAATTCGCTTTATTCTGGAATTGGAATTACGGGAACTGGTATCGGCTTGGGAAGAAGAAAAAAATTCCCAGATGATTATTTTACAGCATATTACGAATTGAGTTACCAATATTACGATGTAACGGATGATAACCGATTCCCAATATTTAAAAATGGCTACGCGAATGATATTGCTTTGAAATATGTATTGCAAAGAAGTTCTGTGAGTGCACCAATTTATCCAAATAGTGGATCAAATATAACATTCACTGCAAAGTCGACACTTCCTTATTCTCGATTAGAAGACCCAAAAGATTATACTAATTACACGTCACAGGAACGCTATAAATACTTGGAGTATTTTAAGTTTAAATTAACAGGTGAATGGTTTTTACCTTTAACTGCGGATAAAAAATTGGTTTTAATGCCAAGATTTGGGATCGCTGTAATGGGTGCCTTTACAAAATCTAAAGGAATTACGCCTTTCGATCGTTTTGCTTTGGGTGGAAGTGGTTTGTCTGGAGTAAATCAGTTGGGTGGACGCGAAATAATTGCGTTGCGTGGATACGAAGACAATTCTGTTTCTTCTTCTTCTGGCGATCCAATCATTGCCAAATATACTTTGGAGCTGCGTTACCCAATTTCATTGAATCCTTCTGCTACTTTTTATGCGTTGGTTTTTGCGGAAGCAGGAAATACCTACCCAACTATAGATAAATTCAATCCTTTTAATGTAAAACGTTCTGCCGGAGTTGGTATTAGAGTCTTTCTTCCAATGTTTGGAATGCTTGGCTTAGATTACGGCTTAGGATTTGATAAATTGGACTATTGGTCGAGAGATTTTGGCGCTGCAGGGGATAAGTCGATTGACCAAAAAGGGTATTATCCGAAGCTGAGTTTCACAATTGGAATGAATTTGGGTAACCTTTAATTGTTTGGATACACAATAAAATGATTAATTTGGTCGTTCCGCAACAAAATTGAAACATGAAAAAGCTTTTATTTACATTGGTTTTTATCTTTGGCACAGCATTTGTCTTTAGCCAAAAATATGCGTATATCGATTCAGATTTTATTTTGGGAAGCGTTCCAGAATATAAGGAATCAAAGGATAAATTAGATAAATTAGCCGATCGTTGGACAAAAGAGATTGAAGAACGCTATGAAATCTTAAAAATGAAAAAAGATAATTTTGCGCGCGAAGAAGTATTATTGCCAACAGAAGAAAAAACGAAACGCAAAGAGGAAATTGAAAAATTAGAAACCGAAGCAATGCAAATGCAAAAAGTTAGGTTTGGTGTAAATGGAGATTATTTTCAAAAAAGACAAGAATTAATAAAGCCGATTCAGGATAAAGTATATGAAGCTATGCAGAAGGTTGCATCGAAACGCAATTATAGTTTTGTCTTCGATAAAGCAAATCAAAGTAATTTAATTTACGCCGACAGTAAATTAGACATCAGTGAAGAAGTGTTGAAAGAGATGGGAATCACTGGTAAATAAAAATAAAAATAAACAAAGTATAAAATGAAAAAGTTATTAGTAGCCCTAGCGGTAATGTTTAGTATGGGAACTGCGTTGGCGCAGTCCAAAGTTGCACATGTGAATTCGCAAAAATTGCTGGACACATTGCCTTCAAGAAAAATCGCTATGGATAAATTGAAAGATTTTGAAACTGCCGGAGTGAATGAATTAAAGGAAATGGAAGCAGATTTTAATGCCGCATTAGCAAAGTATGAAAAGGAACGCCCTAACATGACGCCAATGTTAATCAAGATTGAAGAAGAAAAGTTGATGAAAAAACAACAAAATATTCAAGATCGTGAACAAGGTTTAAACCAGGAAATGCAAATGTATAGCCAAGATTTAAATAAACCAATTTTAGAGCGCGTACAAAAAGCAGTTGAAATTGTTTCTGACCGTAAAAAATTGAGTTATGTTGTGGATGAAACCGTAACACTTTACTTCAAAGGTGGAATGGATATTACAGCAGAAGTAGTTGTTGAATTGTTGCGTCTAGATGCTGAAGCAAACAAAAAATAAATAGAAATAAAATTCTTTCTAAGGGTAGTCATTCATTTGATTACCCTTTTTTTGTAGTTTTGAAGCAATGAAAAAAGTTGGTCCAATTGGTATTTTTGATTCTGGGTATGGCGGTTTAACTGTTTTATCGGATATTCGCGAGCGATTACCAAACTATGATTTTTTGTATTTGGGCGACAATGCCCGTTCCCCATATGGTACGCGTTCCTTCGACGTCGTTTACGAATATACTTTGGAAGCAGTAAATGAATTATTTTCCAGAGGATGTTCTCTGGTGATCTTGGCTTGTAACACGGCTTCGGCAAAAGCCCTTCGTACAATACAACAAAACGACTTACCGAAAATTAATCCGAATAACCGTGTTCTTGGGGTAATTCGACCAACAACGGAAATGATTGGCCAGCTCACACAAACTGGACACATTGGCGTTTTGGCGACGGAAGGAACGGTGAATTCTCAATCGTATGTATTGGAACTGTCAAAATTCTCTCCTGAAACGAAAGTTGTTCAACACGCTTGCCCAATGTGGGTGCCATTGATTGAAAATCATCGCCATGATTCAGTTGCGGGAAAATTATTCATTCAGGAAGATGTTCGCACGCTTCTAGAGAAAGATCCTGAGATTGATGTCATTGTTCTAGGCTGCACACACTACCCAATCTTGAAAGAGTATATTGAATCTATTGTGCCGTCTGCTGTGAAAGTTGTTGCGCAAGGAAAAATAGTTGCCCAAAAACTGGAAGAATACTTAAGCAAGCATGCAAGTTTGGAGCTGAGTTGCTCGAAAAATGGTCAAGTGGAATTTTTAACTACCGAGAAAGCTGTTGAGTTTGATAAAAAAGCGAGCGTTTTCTTCCATGAGCTTGTTTGTTCAACACACATTAAGTTGTAGGTTTTTCATTGGTTGAAAATTATTTTACATTTTGTTAACCTGCAATTTTCAATCTTTCTAAATCTTCTCGTACCTTTGTGGCAAAATTTTGCTTGTTATCCTTGAGATTAAACAACAAGTTGTTTTGAATCGAAACCAAGCAAAAGTTAGTAGTGAATCGTTCACCATGTTTAGGTTCTTTTGTTCGTTTAGTTTTTTTCTACTGTCATTTTTTTCACAATCTCAGCAATTGATTATTAATGAGGTTTCGCAAGGCACTGGCACTGCGGAATACGTCGAATTTGTTGTAATTGGTTCTCCAACATGTATTTCACCAGTTCCATGTATTGATTTGCGGAAAGTTATAATTGACGATAACAATGGTTATTTTGCTCCTGGATCAAATACTGGTATCGCTTCTGGTGCCGTTCGTTTCGCAAACAGTTCTTTTTGGCAATGCATTCCCCAAGGCACATTTATCGTAGTTTATAATAACACTGATCCAAATCCAAGCCTTCCAGCGGATGATATTTCTACAACAGACGGAAACTGTCGGTTAATAATTCCATCAAATTCTACTTTGTTGGAAAAAACAAATGTGAGTCCAACGACAACGATTACCACCTATCCGCCAGATAGCGATTGGACTGCGGGAGGAACTTGGTCTCCACTTTCTATGAATAACACCAATGATTCTTTTCAAATCCCAAATCTATCGAGTAATGGTGTTCCATTGCATAGTGTAAGTTGGGGGAATAACACCACCAATTCGCTTATCTATTTTAGTGGTTCTGCTTCTGGAAAAGTTTTTTCGTTTGAAAATACGGTTTCTAACGACTGGAATTTTCAGGCCAATTGGGTAAGTGGTGTTGTAGCGACTGATCAAACACCTGGTGCGCCAAATAGCTTGCAAAATGACGCATGGATAGCAACAATGAATCCACAATGTAGTGTTATTCCAGGAATGACGATCACGCTTTCTCCCGCAAATGAATCGTGTTTAAACGCGTGTGATGGAGCAATAAGCGCTTCCGTTTCAAATGGTCTTGCTCCATTTACATATAGTTGGTCCACTGGTCAAACAACGGCTACAATTTCAAATTTATGTCCAGGAACGTATACGTTAGAAGTTACAAGTTCAACAGGTTGTTCATCAATTGAAACAATACTAATTCAACAGGGAACAGTGGTTTCAGATGCTACAATTCAATCTGCAGGACCTTTTATTCTTAGCGATTCACCACAGCAACTAATTCCTGTAAGTTCTGGCGGTAACTGGTTGTCTAATTGCTCAACGTGTCTTTCTGCAACGGGTATATTTAATCCTCAAGTTGCTGGGGTTGGAATTTGGGAAATTTGTTATGCTATTGGCTCTGGAAATTGTTCCGATAGTTCCTGCATTTTTATTGAGGTTACGTCTGATTGTTTGCCGCAGGTAACTTCAGAAAACTTTACAATTTGTCAGGAGGATTCTATTCTGATCTTTGGAAACTGGGAATTTCAAACCGGCGAATATTCGCAATCTTTCATCGATGCGCTTGGCTGCGATAGCACCCACACAATAACTTTATATCACTTCGATTCACAGAATAGTTCAGAAACACTGCTGCTTTGTGAATACGATTCTGTTTTTGTCTTTGGCTCATGGCATTTCAATACAGAAACTTTGGTACAGATTGGAATTACGCAAAATGGATGCGCTTTTACAAATACTATAAATTTAATTCAGGAGATTTGTAATATAGATCCACCAGTTATTTATATTCCAAATGTTTTTACACCAGATGGAGATTTCGTAAATGAGTTATTCAAATTGGAAGTTTTAGGAGGAATAGTGGAAGAAGGATTCGTATTTAACCGTTGGGGTAATACTGTTTTTACATTCGATGAAAATACGCTAGAGTGGGATGGGAATGATCAAAAAACGGGACTTCCTGTTCAAGATGGGGTATATACATATCTTGTATATTTCAAACCTGCGTATGCTCCTCTGGAACTTTACCACGGATTTGTTACCATAATTCGTTAAAAGTTTAATTTCCTTGGATTTATGGGCTATTTTCCCATTTTCGAAGTCATTGTCCAAGCAATTAATTTGGATCGCTCTAGTGCAAATTGTGCTTTTTCTCCGTGAAAATTTTCTGCTACAGTTTCCTGGAATAGCTTTAGCCATTGCTTAAAGTCTGACTCTTTCAATGGTAATTTGGCGTGTGCAGCCATCATATTCCCTGAATAGCCGGCTTTATCGACTAATATAAACGCCCAGAAATCTGCAACACGAGGAATGTGTACTGTTAAATCCAAGTGAACAAAATAATGCGAAATTTCAGTATCAATGAGCAACTTATCGTAGAATTTATCTACCAATAACAAGCAATCTTCGTAAGTCGCAATATCTGTCATTTTTTAATTATTTGAAATAAAACGTAGTTTATGAATCCAACTCAGACTTCCTGAAACCAACTTGCATACTTAACGTAATTATCGGCGATTCGCTGTACTTCACCTTTAAAAAGTTCTGGTGAAAGCGTCTTTACTTTTTTTGCAGGAACTCCAGCATAAATGCTCCAAGATTCTACACGCGTTCCTTCCAGTAAAACAGCTCCAGCTGCTATAATACAGTTGGATTCAATATGGCAATCATCCATCACGATGGAACCCATTCCAATTAAAACATTATCTTCAACGGTGCAGCCATGAACTAATGCATTATGGCCAATAGAAACGTTATTTCCAAGATTAAGCGTGGTTTTTTCAAATGTGCAATGTAAAACTGCACCATCTTGAATATTCACTTTGTTTCCCATTCGTATGGAGTTGACGTCACCACGGACAACCGCATTGAACCAAACAGAACATTGGTCGCCCATTAATACATCTCCAATTATTGTTGCGTTCTCAGCAAACCAACAACCGTTTCCAAATTGCGGTTCAAATCCTCTACATGCTTTAATTAATGCCATTTTATCTTTTTCACAAAGATAGGAAAAGAGTAGGCAAAAGATTGTTCCTCTAAATGGTTTTAAATATATTTAATTGCTTCGCGCTTGGCTAGGCCTTTTAATTGAATTTCTTCCACAAATTTCCGCACTGCTTCTGGTTCAGATTTTGAATATTGCCGCAACGACCAGCCAATTGCTTTTTGAATAAAAAATTCTTTATCCATTTGAAATTGAACAATTAAACTCTTTAGCAGAGTGAAGTTTACTTTTTCTTTATATTTAAGTTGAAAAATCAGGCAAGATCGCTGCAACCAAAGATTATCCGAAAAACGCCATTCTTCAATCAATTCTGAGCCTTCCTCCGGAAAAAGTTGGCAGTATTTCCCTACAAAATTCGAAGCGAGAGAATCGACAGAGTCCCACCATGATTTATTGGTAATAAGCCATTTTATTCCTTCACTGTCGGATTCAGAAATTTCTTTTTTATTCCAAGTGTTCAGCCAGTCAATTGCAACATATTGGAATTCTCGTTCTTCCTTATTGAACAACTCTTTTAGCAGGTCCCAACGAAATTCAGAAGAACTTCCTTTGGGAATTTTGTTATGCCAAGCACGTTGAATTTCCTTTCTTTTTTCTGCTTTTACACCAAAAAATGCAAAATGGCCTTTCATGTATTTTGACATGCCAATACTATTGTCTTCAGAAGCAGAAAGCCTGAAAGAACTTTCCAGGCTTTCTACAATTTGAATTATTTGATGCATTAAAGCTGAATTTTCTAATAAGATTATAAATCTAATTGATAAACTTCAGATAATGAATTATTATCTTTAATTGTAATATCTAAATCTTTCACAAATCCATCCTTTATGTCGTAAACCTTTTCGTGCAGATGCATTAAAAAAAAGGATAAAATAAGATGTCGTTTCTTTTTAGATATGTACAAATTTAGAAATTTCTGTTGAAATAAAAATGTAAAAATTCTATTATTTTAGCATTAAGATATTACACCCAGTGCTTTCCCAACCTTAATAAACGCCCCAATTGCTTTGTCTAAATCTTCTCTGCTATGCGCTGCAGAAATCTGCGTTCTGATGCGCGCTTGTCCTTTTGCAACAACTGGAAAGAAGAATCCAATTGCATAAACACCTTCTTCTAGCAATGCATCTGCAAATTTTTGAGAAAGCGCTGCGTCGTAAAGCATAATTGGAACGATTGGAGAATCCCCCGGTTTAATATCAAAACCAGCAGCCAAGATTCTATCTTTAAAGTATTTGGTGTTTTCTTCCAATATATCTCTTAATTCTGTCGTTGAACTCAATATATCGAAAACTTTATTTGATGCTCCAACGATTGCTGGCGCAAGTGAATTTGAAAATAAATATGGACGAGAACGTTGACGCAACAGTTCAATAATTTCTTTTTTTCCTGTTGTGTATCCACCCATCGCGCCACCAAGTGCTTTTCCAAGTGTTCCAGTTATAATGTCCACTTTTCCTGATACACCACAATGTTCTGGAACGCCACGACCAGTTTTGCCAATAAAACCTGCGGAATGGCACTCATCACTCATCACAAGTGCATCGTACTTTTCAGCTAATGCGCAAATTTCGTCCATCTTTGCAATGTCGCCATCCATAGAGAAAACGCCGTCCGTTACAATTATTCTAAACCGCTGTTCTTGGGCTTTTATTAATTGTTGTTCCAAATCTGCCATGTCCGAATGTTTATATCTGTAGCGATTTGCTTTACACAAGCGAACGCCATCAATTATGGATGCATGGTTTAATTCGTCGGAAATAATTGCATCTTCTTCACCAAATAATGGCTCAAAAACGCCGCCGTTTGCATCAAATGCTGCAGCATACAGGATGGTATCTTCAGTTCCGTAAAAGTCGGCAATTTTCCGTTCCAATTCTTTATGAATATCCTGCGTTCCGCAGATAAATCTTACGGAAGACATTCCAAAACCATGCGTGTCCAACGTGTCTTTTGCTGCCTGAATAACAGCAGGATGGGATGAAAGTCCAAGGTAATTATTTGCGCACATAATAACGACCTTTTCACCAGTGTTAATTGTTACATTTGCACCTTGAGGAGAAACAATAATGCGTTCTCTTTTATAAATTCCTCCTTCTTTTATAGCATTAATTTCTGCTTGAAGGTATTCTTTCATCTTTCCGTACATACAAATTCGATTTTGGGGCAAATATAAGAAAAGTGAAACGATAAATTTTAAAGCTTTGAGAATAGAATTTAGTCTAGAAATTCCATTTCATGTTTCGATCATCCATAATTGCAAAGGAAACTTTATAGCTTGCTTTTGGTGAGATTTTATTTCCGTCAGACAATATTCCATAAATACCGATTCTCAAGCGGCGCTTAGAAAATTTAAAATTTCGCTCAATACCACTGATAAGCTCGTAATGTTGCCAATTGAACTCCCGCACATATAGTGCACCAACTCCCATTACTAGTCCAATTCCTGTTTTTTTCATGAATGGAATTTTGTTGATGATTGCTCCGTTGTCGTGGTGTACAAAATGGCCTTCGTAAAAAATATCTTTCGATGGCAAGGATGAATCCAATCCTTGAAACGAGTAGAGTGGGTTTGAAAACCAAATTGGATCGCTTCTTCTTTGAAATTTAAAATCTGCCATTTGCAAGTTTTTAGAACTAAGAAATTTCCCCGATGTTATGTGGTAGGAGGATGTTCCCAATGTTCCAATTTTAAACGTTTGCATTATACCTATTCGAAGGTATTCATGATCAATATCGCTTCCAAATATTTTTGGAATTCCACGTTCATACGTTGCATAAAAGGTTGGATAACGGGAACCTAAAAGTACTTTTCTGTTTGGTTCCCGCATGTATTTTTGTTTGGGAGTATAAGAAAGTGTGATTTCTGCTACTGCGGCTTGGTACGTATTAAATTCTGAAGGATCATTGTTGGGAAGTGTATTGTCAAAAATGGTAAGAAATTTATAGCCTTTCAAACTTCTTCTTTCAGAGAATTCAAAATTTACATCTGCATAGAAACCGTTAAACAACTCGTAATCGTTTCCAATAGAGCCACTTGTGGTTTCAATGAAGTTTTCTCGTTTGTAGATTTGCGTAATTGCATCGTAACTTCGTATGGCATCAAAATCATGTGAAAACGATAACTTTGCAGTTCCGAAATGAAACGGATTGTATCTATAGCGAAGCCACGTTCGACCTTTTAGGTCATTATTCATTACGCCAATAGAAGTTTCTGTATACGAATCCAAAGAACGTTCATCCGCCCACTTTTTGAAATAATAAAAACTTGGTGCAAATCGAGGGCCTGCGATATATACTGGACGCAAAGTTGCCGCTAATGAACTAATTGTCCACTGGGTTTTTTTGTCTCTATTACGGTGGTCAATACCAAACCAGAGTAATTTTAATGGGGTAATTTTGTTGAAGATTTTGTCAACGGAATCGATGTATTCTTTGCGATTATAATAATCTCGAATGCTGTCTTTTGCAAGAATGAAAGCTTTTTCTTCCTCCGTTAATACAACTGTTCTGCTTTTCCCCCAATAACTAGAATCTTTTTCATAGGCTTCTTTTTCCGTAATAGCTAATTCATTTCCGAAAAAGTTAGAACTAAATTTTGGATTAAAATTGTAATTGGAAAAGTCTGTACTTGTTTTTCCACTTGTAGTTTGTTCTTTATATTTTACACCATATTCCAGTTCTTGTTTTACCAAAATACAGATAGAATCGCCAGGTTGGCTGAAAGTTTGACTAATCTTGAAATAATCGTACACCAACAGATTTCCTTTGTTTAGTGTAAGTTCCAATTTTTGGATTAACCAAATGGAATCAACTACCCAAATATATCCTTCTAATGTTGTTGTAGAAGTAGATCTTGGAATAATTTTTATACGATTAATCTTCCGTCCATTTTCTTCGTATTGTTCTTCCAATCTGTATTTGTAGGACAAAATTCCAGGTCCGGATATTGGAGAACTAATTGGTGATTGGTGCAAATCATCTAGGTAAAGAAGATTTTCAAAAAAGTTGAAATTGGACTTTACGGTTGTTGTATAATAAAGATTTTGATCGGAGCCTCTTTTTTCATAGGCATTTCGAATTTCCTTTACTTTGTTTGGTGGTGAATAATTTCGGGTAAACTGCACTTCCACCAAATTCATGTTATTGGCAAGATCTGTTTGTTTTTTTCGTTCTTCGGCAAAAGGATCCTCGATTTCATCTTTTGGAATTTCTTCCTCTTTCTTTTGTTTTTCTTTTTTGTCAACCTCTTTTGGAGTTAATTTTTCAGAAGCTTTGCTATACCCTTCAACAGAGTGCGCATAATTCCAAGGATTTATTTTATCCCTTATTTTTACTACATTCAAAACAATGTCTCGTCCAGGATTTGATTTTTTAACCGATACATCAACTGCTCCCAAGTCTTGAAATTGAGAAGGGAAAAGTTGCATATCCCGTTTTATTGGCATATCATTGATAACGACATATGACTCTCTTTCTTCGTAACCGGAAGCGCTGAAAACTAGAAAATACTCACTTGGAAATAAGCTAAGTTCATAATAACCATTAGCATCGGAAATTGTGCGTAATTCTGCGGAGTTTTTTACAAATACCTTTGCATAGGGGATTGCAATATTTCGTTCATCCAAAATTGTTCCACTCAATAACTTTTGAGCTGCACTATTTAAACTTAACAGGAGCAGGAAAGGAATGAAAAAAAGAAATAGTACTTTCATTAAATAGGCCTGGATTTTGGATGAATAAAGATACATTCATTTTTTAATAGACACCTTTTAATTGTGTCGAATATATGTTAAATCTGGATAAACATCATTTTTCTGTTGTGAATGGCAGTGCTATACAGTTTTGTTTTTTTCTTTGTTTTTTTCTTCTAAATAACGCAATTCTTTTTCCATTCGTTTCATCATCCATTTTTTAACAAAGTACATTCCAAGAGAGGTCAATACAAATACGTAATAAAAACCCCATTTTTTAATGTCATCTGTATAGCTCATATAGCTTATAAATAGAAAAATAAAGGCTGCGGCGATTAACCAGAAGTAAAGCATTATTTTATTATACGTTTGCATTTTTTATATTTTTGTTAAGATGAAAAAATCAGTTGCAACACAAAGATAAGGGAAAGAATGTTCTCCTTTTATTTTTCCATAAGGAAGTTTCCAGAAGGCATTAAAAATTCATAGTACGAAAAGTCCTGTTTGGTTCGAATTCCCTCGCCAAATAATACTCCTTTGGGTGATCGCACTACAACACTTGAAGTTGTATAAATTAAACTATCTTTTTGATTCCAAAATAGTGCTTCCGTTTTTAGGCGTTGCTGTTTTTCATAGTTAACCAACTGCACCGAATCGCGCACAAAAATGGTTCCCCGTGAATTGTTTATTTCTCCATACAATGCAGTAAGGGTAGAAACCACAGTGCCATTTGGCGAGAAGAAATTTACTTTAATTCCATCTTTTAATTTTGTAACCGCTTCAGGCTTTGAAAAGGTTTCCGCCAATGCAGCAAAAATTTCCACACGGGCATAACCAGAGTCGGTATAAAAAACATGTAGATTTTTTGTTACTTCATTTGCCGCTTTAGGGTCATAGGTCACTTTCTCAATAGATTCCAAATCATTGACGCATGAAAAAAGAATTCCTGTCAGTAACATACCAACAGGAATCCAAGAGTTAAAAATGTATTTGGAATTTTTAGCCAATTTATTTGGAAACTGTAATTCCCCAGCAGGAAAGGGTTACACTTGTAACTCCAGCATCAAACCAATCTCCATCACTAGGGCCTGCAGCGCGGTATCTAGCTGCCGCTGATCCATCTCCTGAGCGATCAGCCAATTGCGCAGCATAAATGTAGTTTGCTTTTCTTTCCAGTGTGCTTGTTCCACAGCTATTAGCTGTTTTTGCGACACACGATGCAGCAAGTCTAATTCCGTCGGATCTATTTTTTCCTGAAACACTTAACGCAGTTGTATAGGCTGCATTGTAACTTCCTGAAGAAAATTGGATTTCAGCAATCATAAATTCGATTTCTTCCTTCTTTTCAGAATCAGTTGTCATTGTTTTAGCATTTTTCAACGTTGTTATAGCTTCTGAATAGCGTTTTTTAGCGCGTAATAATTTTGCTTTTGCTAATACGGCATCAATTGACGGGTCAATAGAAATTAAAGTATCAATTAACATTTCATATTCCTTACTGTCAGAGCAGCTTTTATTTTCCAATAAACTTATGAAATTATTTACCGTACTCTTTTTTAAGTTTACGTCAGTTGGTAAAGAAGTCATAAAGCCTTTTAATTCTGGAAGAATATCTGTGCACGTTCGAACAACATTATTGAAGTAAGTGGTAAGATTCTCTTGAGTCTTAACCGACATTTTTGCCTCACCAATCAAAGCGGAAAGGTGGAAGTATTCCGAAATCAATTGTTTTTTGTATGCTGGTTTTTGATCAGCCGCCGCTTCTGTATACAATACATACAAATTATAATAGAACTGAGAAATATTCGTTTCACTTGCTTTTATGCCGAATGAATTTATTCCTCGTGTAAACAATTCATTTGCCAAAACACGATTCGGTTTTGTAGCTTGAACGATATACATTGCTCGGATTAAATCGTTTGATTTGTCGTAGATACCGTTCTTTTCCATTCGCGTATAAACGGCTAATAAAGTATCCATGTATATTGCTTTTCTTACCTTATCAGTTTCGCTTCCAACAGTATTTCTTAAGGTTCCAATCATTCTATCGTAATTGGCTTTATCATAACCACCACAAATAATTTCTCCTTTTAAATAATAAGACGAAGCAGCTGCGTAATTTTGAATTTTCAATTCTTCACCTGCTAAAAAACGCATGCGTTTGCATTCTTTTTCTAGTTCTGTTTCTTCTTGTCCAAAAACGTTGAAAGAAAATAACGTTGCTGTTCCTAAAATTGTACTTAAAAATAATCTACCTAGTTTCATTTTTTTTGTTTTTAATCTAATTTTCTTTTTTTAAACCATCTTTCGAAATTAGCTGGTGCCAAGCAAACACCAAAATTAATTCCAATATATTTCTCATTCATTGTATTAGCGGACCCATTCTCTCTTTTTCCTAATGAAAAACCAACATTAACGCTTGAAAGAGATTGTTGCCCCATTATTGGCACTCCGAAACCAAATGTTGTGCCAAAGTCACGCAGTTGTGATCCATCAGCGGAGTAGGGAAGTGTATATTGGTAATAACCAACGCGGTAACGTGTTCTTCCTAGAAAACTTGAATTCAAGGAGTTTTCTAAAAATTTGTATTCTGGTGTGTATTGAATCCCAAAGGTTAATTTGGATGTTGCACGTAATTCGGTATTCGGATCGAATGTCGATGAAAACTTTGTCCAGTCTGTTGTGGAATAGTTTATGTGAATCCCAATTTCAGAATTGCGCGAAGCATTATCCCTTTTTGCATCTTTAAATTTTAAGTTATAATTAAAACCCAAATTTAAGGTAGATGCAATTTTAATTTTTCCAAACTGATCCAAAGTGGAAAATAAGGTATCGTAGGTGTTAGGGTTTCCAACCGTTCCTTGAAACAAATAGTTATCTACTGTCGCGTTCAAACTTTGTGCAGGTTCCAAAACCCCTGCAAACGTAAAATCGTGTCTTTCGCGAACGGTTTGCCTAAAATATGCCCCAAATTCATAATGAAACGAATTCATGCGTATGGTGTTGTAATCTATTCCGCCAAATGAGGAAGTTCCAGAAATCAATTGGCTTCTTCTTTCATTTGTTGAAGCGCCAAATAAATAACTCAAATTTGTTCCCACAGAAAGGGTTGTTTTTTTAAGTTTTATTAAATTGGTACTCAGTCCAATAAACACTTGGTTTGTTCCGCCGTTTCCGATGTAGGAATATTTCAAGGAATCCGAACCAACGGCAACGCGCTCTGCAATTTCATAGCCTTTTCTGGAAAATGGCTTTAAACCAAATGCTAATCCAAAGTGTTTTTTTAAGGTAAATGCCATTGCAAAATGGTCTACGAAGGCGGAAGCTTTAAATATATTTGCCGTATTTTGATTGTAAAAAGAAAGCCTAGATGTTATACCAAGAGAAAATATTGGTTGTCCTTGTCCAAGTGTATTGTATGTCGAAGGATTGTAAAAATTAACAACGGTAGAATCGAAATAAGATATAGTAGAATTTCCTAAACCTGTAAAAGTAGCGTGGTCCATTCCATCTTTCTCCCCAAATCCAAAGGAGGAAAATGGTGAACTCGATGTTTTTTGCGCAACTGCTTGAACAGCAAAAATAATGATGAAAAGAGATACTAATTTAATGCGCATTTCGTAAATATATTTGGTAAAGACCCTTTAATGTTAAATTATAATCTACAAAGATGTTATTTTTTACAGGGAAATCAAAGTATTGTAAATCTCCACCAGTCATAAAAAAAGTTAAGTCATCAAATTCATTCAGGTAATTCTGCATCATTCCGTTAATTTCAGCCTGAATTCCATTCATAACGCCAGACAATATGCTTTCCGTGGTTGACTTTCCGACACTGTTAATTTTTGAAATTTCTTTCAGTAAAGGCAAATTTGCTGTATAATCATTCAGAGATTTAAAACGCAATGCAATACCTGGTGCAATCGATCCACCTTGGTAGGTATTTGTTTTGTCAATAAAATCAAACTTGATACATGTCCCAATATCAATGCTTACAGCTGCATGATTTGGTTTGGCTGTTGCACAAGCAATTGCATTACAAATTCTATCAATCCCTAGTGTTTCTGGTGAATTGTAATTTAAATGGATTGGAAAAGTCATTGCAGCGTCAACAAGTATACACGTGTCAAGTTGTTGCATTAGACTGGATGTTGCTACAGAATTTAAGACAGACGATAAAATTGAAGGCGGAAAATTAAAGCGTTCTTGCAGTGCCATGATATTCGCCATAGAATTATTTACAAAACGATGATTTTCAATTATTTCATCCTTTTCAAACACACCAATTTTCACTGCTGTATTTCCTGCATCCACAACAAAAACAGTATTTTTCATTTCCATCGCGACAAAGATAATGGAAGAATTCATAAAAAAAATCACTTCCTTCCTTTGGTGATAAAATTAAGTTGTTATCTTTGCCCCCACAATTACGGTTAGGTGATGTAGCTCAGTCGGTAGAGCAAAGGACTGAAAATCCTTGTGTCGGGGGTTCGATTCCCTCCATCACCACAACACTTTAAAAGCCCCTAAAATAGGGGCTTTTTTTATTATAAATTTATTCATTCTTTTATCACGCTTGTTATTTCCCTTGCTTTGTTACAATTAAAGTGAAAATTTACCCTTACTACATTACATTTAATTTGTTATTTTACCTTTATTTTGTTACATTTGTTGTTAAAGCAAACTCACAATGAATATAGACAGACATGTTTTTAGGGAACTATTGAAATGGAAAAGTAGTTCCGATCGGAAGCCATTGATTTTAAGGGGAGCTAGGCAAGTTGGCAAAACAACCCTCATTCATCAATTTGCAAAAAGCTACAAAAACAGGGTCCTACTAAATTTAGAGATTTCCGAAGATAGGCGGTTCTTTACAGATTTCGAAAATGTACACACCATCGTTGAAGCTCTGTTTATATCACACAATATCACACCATCCGAAAAAGGAGATACAATTGTCTTTATAGATGAAATTCAGGAAACACCAGAAGCGATTTCAATGTTACGGTATTTCTATGAGATGGAACCTGAAATTCATGTAATTGCAGCTGGTTCATTACTCGAACATACCATGCGAAAAATCAAAAGTTTTCCAGTTGGCAGGGTCAAAATGTTGTATATGTTTCCAATTAATTTTCCTGAGTTTCTTAGTGCAATCAAAAAGACTAACGCTATGGAAGAACTGAATACAGTTCCAATACGCGAGGTTGCGCATAAGACCTTGTTGGATTTATTTAATCGGTATGCAATTATCGGCGGAATGCCTGAAGTTGTAAGAAAATATGTGGAAACAAACAATATCGCTGATTTGCCATCCATTTACGAAAGTATCTGGGAAACGTATAAAGAGGATGTTGTTAAATATGCAGCCAACAATTCAGAAGCCCGAATAATCAGACATATCATGTCTACTGCTCATTTGGGATTAGATGCAAGAATTAAGTTTCAAAATTTCGGAAACTCGAATTACCGATCAAGGGAAGTCGGGGAAGCATTTCGAAATCTCGATGACGCCAAGGTGATTCAACTTATCTACCCAACCACAGATACTTCTCCACCAATACTTCCGGATCTCAAAAAATCTCCTAGGCTTCAATTTTTGGATACAGGACTCATTAATCATGAATTAAACATTCAAGCCGAAATGCTTGCCATGGAAGATTTGAATAATGCCTACAAAGGAGCAGTTATTCCACATTTAGTGGCACAGGAACTTATGTCTTTAAATACAACAAAATCAGTAAAACCAATCTTTTGGGTTCGCGAAAAGAATCAATCTTCTGCTGAAGTAGACCTTGTGGTACAATTCAATAAGATGGTTATTCCAATTGAGATAAAATCAGGTAAAGAAGGTAAACTGAAATCGTTGCACCAATTTATTGAAGGGGCACCTCATCCTTATGCTGTTCGAATGTATTCTGGTAAATTTAGCATCGAAGAACATTCAACAAGAAGCGGTAAAAAATATTTTTTGATGAACATGCCGTATTACTTGTCAACGAAACTAAATGAATATCTTAGTTATTTAGTTACCAATTTTTAAAGCATTGAAACCTCTCCAAATCCTCCAAAAAGGGGTTCGAGAATAGGTCGGTGGACTCCACAAACAAAAAATGCTTCTCAAATGAGAGGCATTTTTTGTTTACAACGATTTAGGTTAGAAGCCTGGTAAGGGCTATTCAAAGTTTATCTTGACTAAAAGAGTCTCAATCTTAAAAATTTGAATTCACTTAGCTTTTATTTTAACGATTTTATTATTTCGTAAGACTACCAATTCACTGTTTTTTGATTTTTTGAATTCTAAAAGTTTTTCATATACTTTTTCAAGACCTTTTAGAATATCATTTTTTTCCTTAATTTGTATTTCACGTGTTGTCATATTGATTTTTTAAAAGATTAAACTTTTTTTCATTCACAATATTTAGTAATCCGTCAATTTGTTTGTCCACTATTAACTCGTGTTTACCTTCTGAATTGTCAAAAATCAAAGCTCCATCAACTATAGGCAAGTAAATATCAAATAAATTTTTGATTCCTCTTATATACCTTCTTTCAATTATATCAGGATTAATATTATGTCCACCTTCCAAAACTCTTATTTTTACACGTTCTTTAGCCAACTCAATATTCTGAAGCCAAAAGAATAATAACGTAACGCGATAACCTCGTTTTTTAGCTTCAATGATTTTCTTTTTATAGCTTTTTGTTGATAATGTTGTTTCAAAGGCAAAATTTTCTTCCTCTGAAAGTAATTCTTTTATTCTATTTAGCATTATTCGACCGGCTTCAATTGAGACTTTTTCAGGTTGGAAAGGGGATAAACCTTTTGCTATTTCATCGGCATTGACGAATTCCTTACAATCCAAGATTACAGGCAATATGGTAAATGATGCAGTAGTTTTTCCTGCGCCATTACAGCCAGCTATAACATAAAGTTTTTTGTCATTCACAAATACAAAATTACAAATTATATTCGTTGATTTTTAGAATCTTATTTATTGTCTCTCATCTTTTTTAAAACCACTAACCTGTCCAAATCTTCCAAAAAGGGGTTCGAAAACAGGTCAGTGAACTCCATAAATAAAAGGGAAGCGAAAGTTTCCCTTTTTTGTCTTTTTACACTAAATCATTCTTATGTACTACGTCTATCTATTAAAGAGTCTTTCAAGTGGTGTTTATTATGTTGGAATGGCAAAGGATATTCAAATGCAATTAAAAGAACATAATTCTGGAAAATCAAGATATACAAAAGGTCATCAACCTTTTGAGTTGATTTATCAAGAAGGTCCATTTCCGGCAGTAGAAGCAAGAGAACGAGAAAAATATTTAAAACGCAGTGACGTTAAACAAAGAATTATTTCAAAATTAAACTAAGGGGTTCCCTGCCTGTCGTAACGACAGTGCAGACAGGGATTCCCTCCATCACCACTGAAAAAACCCTTGATACCATTGCTGTTGAGGGTTTTTTTTGTTTTTGAAGGTTTTTAGCGGATTGGACTGCTTTGAAAAATGGAGTGGACTTTGGTGCACAAAGCCGTGATTAGTTGAGAACCATTTTATAGTAACTGACCAATTATTGAAGCGTTCAAATTTTCCCCTTGCTCTTTGCTTGTCAGATTGTCTTAAATTCTCCTCTGTTTATGGTTCAAAATGATTGTAAAATGCCCTATTCAAGATTTTTGAAGTTTGATGTTGACTGTGTATTCCAAGAAGTTTGTTTTTT
>CANJSS010000048.1 GCA_947476955.1 Flavobacteriales bacterium | reverse complement strand
CTAAATGATGATATTGTCGCTGCTGGAGGAGGTTTTGGCACACATCCGCACGACAATATGGAAATCATTACTATTCCTCTTTCTGGTTCTTTGAAACACCAAGACAGCATGGGAAACAGTTCGATTATTCACGCTGGAGAAATTCAAGTAATGAGTGCAGGAACGGGAATTCAACACAGCGAATTTAATCCAAGTAATCAGGAGGAACTTAAATTATTTCAAATTTGGATATTTCCAAACTTACGCAATGTTACACCTCGCTACGATCAATTTGTTATTAATTATGAACTTGCGAAGAATAATTTTCTTCAATTGGTCAGTCCAAACAAATCAGATGAAGGAACATGGATTCATCAAAATGCATGGATCCATTTGGCTCAAATTGAAGAGGGAAAGAAAATTAAACACAAATTAAACCATCCCGGAAATGGCATTTATTTTATGGTAATCGATGGAACGTTTCAAATTGGAGAACATCTAGTAGAACAAAAGGACGCATTGGGTGTTTGGGAAATAGATTCGATTGATATAATTTCTGTAAATGCGGGGAAGATTTTGGCGATTGAAATACCAATGGAATTTGACTAAAAATATAACCACACAATAAATAAAATGAGAACAATAGAAAACCTGAATTGGCGCTATGCGACAAAAAAATTCGATGCTAAAAAAAAGATTTCAGATGCAGATTTAAATACATTATTAGAAGTGTTAAGGCTTTCTCCATCCTCTTATGGTTTGCAGCCGTTGAAGTTTTTAGTAATTGAAAATAAAGAAATTCGCGAGAAACTGAAAGAAAAATCCTGGAATCAAGCGCAGGTAACAGATGCTTCTCACTTACTTGTACTTTGTTCTTATTTAAAGTTAGAGGAGAGCCATATCAGCGATCACATTGAAAATACTGCCTCTATAAGACAAATGGATGCTGCGCTTTTAAAAGGATACGGTGATTTCATAAAAAATGCAATCGGAAATTTAACTGAAGAACACCAAAAAAACTGGAATAGCAAACAATCGTACATTGCGCTTGGTCACTTATTGCATGCGTGTTCGGAAATGCGCATCGACTCTGTTCCAATGGAAGGTTTTGATCCAGCTGGATACGATGAAATATTAAATTTAACTGCACAAAACTTGCATGCAAGTTTGGTTTGCCCAATTGGATATCGCTCGGAAGAAGACGCAACACAGCATCAGAAAAAAGTAAGAAAAGACTTGCAATCACTAGTTGAATTTATAAAATAATAAAAACACCAAGATTACAAAAATGCAATCTTGGTGTTTTCATTCACTTTTTTCTTGCTTCGTATTTTTATCTACTGAAGCTCTTCTAATCTTGTTTTTGAGAATCCTTTTTAATATCAAACCAATCGATCTTTCGGGAGAAATACATAGTGACCCCGAGAATAACGAAAATCCCGATACTTCCGAAAATTAGTGCATAATCCTGCATTTGAATAATTACAAATATAAAAGCGTATAAAACTGTCAGAATAGCGGAAGTCATTGCGCCGAGTTGCCAGGAATGCAAAATGGATTTGGCATAGAAATAAATCATCCCAATTGTCATCGCAGCGGCGAGTAAATAAGCTAGATCAAATTGAATTTGTTCGCTAAACGCAAGCATTAAAACATAAAACAAGACCAAAGCAATACCAACCAGAATATATTGAATAGGGTGAATCAATACACGATTTAAAATTTCCACAAAAAAGAATACCAAATACGTTAGAATAATAAATAGCATTGCGTATTTTGCCACACGCATGGATTTTTGGTACACATCAACCGGTAATTTCATATCCACCCCGAAAGCCGTATGTTCTAAGGACGATCGATCTCCAATCCATTCCTGCGGGAAATTTCGATTCAAATTCAAGACCTTCCAATTCGCTGTAAATCCATCATCTGTTACGTTTCGAGTATGTGGTAAAAATTCCCCTCCAAAACTTGGATCCTTCCAGTTGGATTTGAGATTAACTTTGGTTTCCTTTCCTACCGGTATAAAAGACAGCTCTTGACTTCCCTTTAAATCTAATTTACACGCCATTTTAAGTTTACCCTTCTGATTGCTCAGCGGAACATTAACATGCAACCCTTTGTCAATTACATCGTTGGAAGGAACTCCAGGATTGCATACGTACATCGAATCGTTGAGGTCTATTTTAACTTGCTCCGACAAACCTTTGAGATCACTGATTCCAATAGACAAAAAAGCTTTGTCCAACTCCATTTGTTCCGCCGGAACCGTTAATTTATCCAAATGAAAACTATCAAAACTTGCGGAAATATTCAATTGACTTTTGTAAACTATTACTTCAAACAGACCTCTTTTTCTTTTTTCAGGCTGAATTTCGCCATCAATTTCCAATTCGTCTGGCAAAACATGGAACAATAGCGTTTCCGTAATCCGCTCGCTTCGACCTGATTTCTGATCTGTGACAATTTTGTACCGTTTAAATGGAATGGACAAAACAGGACCAAGAATTGTTTGTTCCTCCGCATGCTTGGAACTCACCTCTTCTATCGCTTCCTCTTGTCGAAGCATTCTCTCTTCAATAAGGTCTTGAACCATTACTGCGGGAATAATCAATACTAGGATCAAAATAAAAATCACCAGCATTTTGAAAAATACATTTTGAAATAGGCCTTTCATAGAAACTTTTTAAATTTATTTACAAAAACGCTAAATTTTTGAAACAGTATATCCCCACCTATTTTTTTAACATTATTTAGGAGAAAACAGCTTTAAATCCTAGTTAAAATCGAGGTAATTGCAACATATAAGCAGCATCACTTGTTTTACAATTGAGAAAATATAGGCCTGCTGGAAAAGTATGGAGATCAATGGAGATTATATTCTCTTGTATGTCGCTCAAAGTATTTTCCAAAACCAAACCTTTTGAATCCATTAATTCAAAACCAATTATTTTCTGGCTATTTAATCCTGTTATCTGAAATTTTCCCTCTCCAAAGGATTGCAATAATAGGTCAGATTCGGTTTGTTCCGAAATCGAAAGTGGATCAATTACTACTTCTAGTGTAAGCGTATCTGAGCCACATTCACTTTCCGCGATTAATGAAACGGTATAAGTGCCACTTGCTAAATATTCGTAAACTGGGTCTATAGCATTCGAAATATTGCCATCTCCAAAATTCCATAAATAAGAAGTGCTTCTCCAACTTTCATTTTGAAAAGTTAGAATAGCGCCGTTTTGTTCCAAAGTGAAATTAGCTATTGAAATAGCTTCCCTTCCCCTCAAATGCCATGTTTCCAAACTATCGAGCACACATAAGGCTGCTGCTCCTTGCAAAATTTCGGCAGTAATCGAATTTAGTCCTCCATAATAACTTGCTCCAACAGGAGATTTCCGAAACAACGAAGCGTAAAATGTGCACGCGGCCAAATAGGTTCCTTCTGCACTCGGATGTGATCCATCCGGAGAATATAAATTAATTGTTGGATACAAATCCCGAATATATTTCCAAGCAACTCCAACAGGAGCTGTACTCGCTTGTGCGGAATCAGAAAATCGAACGTAGGCATTGCGCAATCGTTCATTCATTTTATCAAAAGTATTAATGGAATCCCATTGCAAATCTCCATTCTGCCTTCCCCAAGTCATGAAATAAACTGCCTGCGAACAAAAATTATTGGCGTAAATACTATCCGCAAGGGAAACAGCTGGCGGAAGCGTCTCGGAATTAACTTGTGAAGTTGGAAAACTCGGCTCTTGACTTTGCCCCTGTAAAACTACAAAATCCCAAGGTCTTGCCTCAATTTTAGTATGTGTAAGTGGATCTGCCAAATGGTTTTGAAAAGTATAGCCTCCATTCACTTTCGAATCATATGTTACGATATCTCCCAAGGAGTTGGTTAAATTGGAAAAAACGGTTGGCAGGTCATTAACTTGCGTATAACTGTTTCCAATAAATAATACCGAAATACTGTCCTGAGAAAATACGGAAACCGAACAAACTGTGCATAAAATAAGAGCGATTTTCATTTGTGATTGAGGTTATATTTAATAGTTAGGTTTAATTTCAAATACGAAGTTACGATTTATTTCAATTTTAAACATACTTTTATATTGTAATTTATGAATTACTTCTAACAGATTATTTAATGAAAAAATATGCGTAATCCAATTCTTTCAAGTATTTTTTTCTTTCTCCTGATCACTAGTGCTCCGGCACAATTCAATTTTGAACATTCTGATTCGATTGAAGTGAAAAATGGAACGCAAACTTTAGATCTAGCTTGGGCTGGAGGATTAAGTTATATTCAATTTTCGGATATTGACTTTGATTTTGACGGTGATTTAGATCTTTTTGTTTTCGACCGAAGTAGCGACAATATTCGTATTTTTTTGCAAGAGGAAATTAATGGAATTAAGCAGTATAAAATAAAGCAAAACGCACACTTATTTTTTCCACAGGATATTCGTTACCGCGCTACAGCAAAGGATTTCGATAACGATGGTAGAAATGATCTTTTCGTCTATGGTATCGGTGGAATAAAAGTCTATCGAAATGTAGGCGATGTAAGCAACGGTTTACAATGGGTTTTGGCGAAAAACTTATTGTATTCAGATTATTCTGGTGCACAATTGAATTTGTATGTAAGCTCCGCAGATATTCCTGCGATTATAGATGTGGATGCCGATAGTGATTTGGATATTCTTACATTTCATATCGGCGGAGAACACATGCAATACCACCAAAATCAGAGCATGGAACTTTATGGAACAGCAGACTCATTAATCTTTGTTTTGAAAAATGAATGTTGGGGTGGTTTCCGTGAAGATATTAATACAAGTGGCGTTTATTTAAATGATCAAACATTGCCTTGTACGACAGGAAATATTACGAATCCGGAATTACCAGAAGGGACAGGTTCATTTTCTAAGCCTACGGAAGCGTTGCCGAAACATTCAGGTTCCACCATTCTAGCAATTGACATAGACAATTCTGGCGTTTTGGATCTTATTCTTGGTGATGTTTCCTTCCCAAACCTGAATCTATTGATCAATGGTGGAAGTTCGCCAAATACTAATTCTTTGATGATTAGCTCTGACAATTCTTTTCCTACTAATTCGCAACCAGCCAACATGCATTTATTTCCCGCTTCGTTTTATGTTGATGTAGATTTTGATGGTAAACAAGATCTTATTGTTGGCGCAAACGCTAAAAATATATCTGAAAATGAAACAAGTATCCTGTATTACAAAAATTTTGGAAGCAACACATTACCCGTTTTTATTTACCAGACAAATGCATTTCTTCAAAATGAAATGATTGAACATGGAATGGGAACAATTCCTGTGTTTTTTGATTTCGATCAGGATGGCCTGGAAGATCTCTTTGTTTCCAATTTTTATAGATACAAGCCTACTTTAAACAAAGAAAGTAGCATTGCTTATTATAAAAATACAGGAACTTCCAATAATCCAATTTTCACTTTTATTGATAGTGATTTTTTAAATTTGAGTCAGACTACCTTTGGATTACGTATGGTTCCTACTTTCGGTGATCTTGATGGGGATGGGGATAATGATTTACTTCTAGGATTGGAGAATGGAACGCTTGTTTATTATCAAAATACGAGCAACGCACCACCAGCAATGACTTTCGCTACTCCAATTCCTAATTTAACAGATAATTTAGGCAATTTAATTTCTTCCGGTCAATATGCTTCCCCTCAATTATTTGATTTAAATGAAGACGGACTTTTGGATTTAATCATCGGAAAGAAAACAGGCGAATTACTTTACTATCAAAATATTGGCACAGCTGCAGTTCCAAGTTTTGAACTAACAAACAACCTTCTTGGAAATATTGATATCGCAACAACTTCACCAGATGGTTTTCCTCATCCGCATTTTTTCAAACACAACGACACAATTTCACTATTTCTTGGCGGAATAGACGGGAATTTGCACTATTACAAGGATATAACATCAAATATTAACACCGGAAACAGTTTCACCTTGGTATCTGCCAATTTTCTAGATATTAAAGGTGGCGCCTACAGTTCATTTTGGGTTAATGACATCGACAACGATGGATTATTGAATCTATTCGTTGGACAAGATCTCGGTGGTCTTTTCCATTTGGAAGTGGATACAAATAGTAATGCTGATCTATCGGAACTGCAAAAAACAAACGAAATTACCCTTTATCCTAATCCAACAACAGGATTAATTACGGTTTACACAGGTGAAACAGGTGCTTCGAAATATAAAATAACGGATATTACAGGAAAACAAATACGAGCAGAACGTCTCTATGCTGAAACTTTCCAAATTGATATATCGGAACAATCCGCTGGAATATATCTACTTTTAATTGAAACGGAAAATGGAAATCTATCCGTTAAACGAATCTTGAAAAAATAAGGCGTTCTATAATTTGAGGTATTAGACGGCCTGAATTTATTCCTTGAATTTGTGTATCGATTCCAAAAAGCCATCGAAATCTGCAAAGCTTCTGCTTGGCTCGTCTTTAAAAATTCCGAAAAAGGTTGATCCACTGCCAGACATTGCTGCGTAGATTGCTCCTTCAGCATACAATTGGGCTTTGATTTTCGATAAAATAGGGTGGTTTAAAAATGCATTTATTTCAAACGCATTCTGCAAGTTGTTTTTCCAATTTTCAATTGGCGATTCCACAATTTCTTTTACCGATAAGCCTACGTTTTGAAAAGCGATTCCCGAATAAGCTTCTTTTGTACCGATATGAATTCCAGGATTTACAACTTTAATGAAATAACCCTTCAGACAAAGATTGCTTTCTGTCAATATTTCCCCTCTTCCATTTGCAAATTGGGCTTCATTTTTAATAAAAAATGGACAATCGCTCCCAAGTTCTGCCGCAAAATCTTCTAAATGTGAAATTGGAATATTCAGTTCGTATAAATTATTCAATCCTTTTAACACATATGCCGCATTGGAAGAACCGCCACCAAGCCCAGCACCCATTGGAATTTCTTTCCTTAAATGGATGTAAACAGGTGGAATTGAAAAGTTTCTCTCCAAAATAGAATATGCCTTTACACACAGATTATTTTCTGTAGGACCCGGAATGACCAAACCCGTTTGATGAAAGGAAAAAGTTGGAGCTGGCACTAATTCTAATACATCTACGAATGGAATTGGCAACATACAGGTATCGATCTGATGAAAGCCATCTTCCCGCTTAAACAAGACGTTTAACCCAAGATTAATCTTAGCCGGTGGAAATAATATCATACTACAAAAGTAGAAGAACTAAACTATTTTCGTAACTTTCGCACCTCAAAATAATGAATTATGGCAGTTTACTTAGATTTTGAAGAACCACTTAAGGCTCTGGAAGAACAGATCGAACAAACCAAAGAAATTGGTGCGAGTACGGAAATTGATATGTCTGATAAGATAAATGAGCTAAAACAGGTGATGGAAGAAAAAACTAGGGAAATTTTCTCCAGTTTGACACCATGGCAACGTGTTCAATTATCGCGACATCCTGATAGACCTTACACGCTTGCTTATATCAATGCAATAACAAACGGAGAATTTCAGGAATTGCATGGTGACCGCAGCGTTAAAGACGACAAAGCAATGATTGGAGGTTTTGGTTCGATTGATGGCGAAACAGTTATGTTTATTGGCCAACAGAAAGGAATAAATACAAAAATGCGCCAGTTTCGTAATTTTGGAATGCCAAATCCTGAAGGCTATCGCAAAGCATTGCGATTGATGAAAATGGCAGAAAAATTCAATAAACCAATCGTAACATTTATAGATACTCCTGGCGCTTTTCCCGGATTGGAAGCAGAAGAACGAGGACAAGGTGAAGCAATTGGACGAAACATTTATGAAATGATGCGCTTGAAAGTTCCAGTAATCTGCATTATAATTGGAGAAGGAGCATCCGGCGGGGCATTAGGAATTGGCGTTGGTGATAAAGTTGTAATGTTAGAAAACACATGGTATTCTGTTATTTCACCAGAATCTTGTTCTTCAATTTTATGGCGTTCATGGGATTTTAAAGAGAAAGCTGCAGATGCACTTAAATTGACCTCCGTTGACATGAAAAATAATGGTCTGGTGGATGAAGTGATTATGGAGCCTTTAAATGGAGCCCATAGAAACCAAGAAGAAATGTTTGGTATTGTTAAAAAATACATTAAAAATTATATTTCTGAATTGAAAACGATCGATCCTGCGCAACGCATTGAAGATAGAATTGAAAAATTCAATAAAATGGGAGTTTGGAAATAAATTTTAATTTTCCCAATACCTATTTCGTGCTTTTGAATCAACATTTTTTAGTTTCAAAAGCACGATTTTTTTTTTAATATTTTTCACGAATCATTTACTAGGATTGCATATTAAAGCAAAATATAGTTAGTAAAACCCACAAAGTATAAAAGAAAAAAAAGAAGTGAATTGTATGGAAACACTTCCGAAAAAAGGCAACAGTAATTTCGAGTCAGAATAAAAATTATATTTGCTTTTTAAATTACTTTAAAAAACGCTATTTAACTTACTTTTTAGCTAACTTTGAGCGCTTTTCGTTTTACTATTAATTAGATGCTTTATATGTCAAGAATTTATCTTGTTGTTTTTTCCTTACTTTTTTCCTTAGCACTTCAAGCGCAAGTTTCGAAAATAGTTACAGGAAAACTTATCGACCAAAAAACTAAATATTCGGTTGAAAAAGTGGCGTTAGAGCTAAAAAACACTGCTACTAAGGCAACCTTTGGCTCTGAAACGGATGGTGATGGAAAATTTGCATTTAAAAATATTCCACTCGGAAACTATGAATTACATGTAACCGATAAAGACTACAACGACATTTCTCAAAAGGTAGTTTTAAACGAAGACCACTTATCCAATTTTACTTTTGGAACACCAATAACAGTAGGATTAAAAGTTTCTTGGCTGTTCAATTGGGGAGATAGAAAAATTAAAACAAAAAGCGGAAAAATTTACGTTCAGGAACACTTTTGGTCGCATCTGTTAGGGAAAATTATCCTTGGAATGTATGGTTTGTGTTTGTTGCTTGTCTTCTTTTATAGCGTGCTTCAATTATCATTGGCATTCGCTTATGTAAAAAACAAACGTAAAAAAACACAAGATGTAAAGCCGGTTTTCGATCCCGCTACAACTCCAAAAGTCACTATTCAACTTCCAATGTATAATGAATTATATGTTGCGGAACGCATTATTGAAACGATTTCAAAATTTGATTATCCTTCAGATAAACTACAAATTCAAGTTTTAGACGATTCAACAGACGAAACAAAAGACGTAATCGCTAAAAAAGTTGCGGAAGTTGCGGCGCGAGGCATCAATATTCAACACATCCACCGCGTAGATCGAACCGGTTATAAAGCAGGAGCATTAGATGCAGCAATGGATCGTGTAGAAGGTGAATTTATTGCAATTTTCGATGCTGACTTTATTCCAGATCCAGATTTCCTTCAAAAAACAATGCCTTATTTCCAAGATGAAAAAATTGGAGTTGTTCAAACCCGTTGGGGACACATTAATAAAGATTATTCTATTTTAACTGAATTACAAGCATTCGGATTGAATGGACATTTTGCGATTGAACAAGGCGGAAGAAATTCAGCAGGACATTTTATCAACTTCAACGGAACAGGTGGGATTTGGAGAAAAAAATGCATCGAAGAAGCTGGTGGTTGGGAACACGATACCTTAACCGAAGATTTGGATTTAAGCTATCGAGCGCAAATTAAAGGATGGAAATTCAAATATCTAGAGGATGTAATTGCACCGGCAGAATTGCCAATAACAATGTCAGCATTAAAAAGCCAACAGCATCGGTGGATGAAAGGTGGCGCAGAATGCTTCGTCAAAATGTGGAAAAAATTATTATTTGCAAAAGGAGTTAAACTTAGCGACCGCGTGCATGGCTTATCTCACTTATTCAACTCTTCTGTTTTTGTTTTTATTCTAATAATTTCAATGCTTAGCTTGGTTGTATTGCATATCAAGGATAGTTTTTCAGATTTGAATTTTGTCCTACAATACATGGGAGTTTTTATTGTCAGCACCATTTTTCTGATGTATTATTATTGGAATGCTTACAGAGATAAAACGGCTAACACATTTGCTTCATTTATTCGTTTTATTGGCCGTTTTTTTCAATTTCTGGTAGTTTCTATGGGATTATCACTAAGTAATACCGTTGCTGTAATTGAAGGCTATTTAGGGATTAAAAGTTCTTTTGTTCGTACACCAAAATTCAATGTCTCGGTAAAAAGCGAATTCAAAGGAAACAAATACGACAAGAAAAGTTTATCCATCATTAATATTGCAGAAGGAATTTTAATGGTGACTTTCGGTTTCACTGCGATAAATAGAATAGCGTTTGGTGATTTAGGTATGGCACCATTCCACCTTATGTTAGCTTGCGGTTATGGAGTGATATTTTTCTCCACCTTGAAAGAGAACAAAAATAGCGCACAATAAAATTTATAATAGTACACGAGCAAAGCAGTTAATTTAATTAGCTGCTTTCTTTTTTTTCTCTGGAACAGGATCATGGCCATGTCCGCCATACGGATGACAGGAACCTATTCGCTTTAATCCGAGCCACGTTCCCTTGATTGGGCCCCAAACTTTGACAGCTTCAATCATGTAACTAGAACATGTTGGTGTATATCTGCACGAAGCTGGAAAAATTGGCGAGATTATCCATTGGTAAATACGAACCAGAAAGATAATTGGAAAACCAAAAAAACGTTTTAATAAATCCATACGCAAATTTAAGTTTAAACAATTGGAGTAAATATATTTTAATGTTAATTTTTACCGAAGCCTTTCAAATGATTTCTATTATTGGTATCTTCAAGAACTGTTATTCTTTTATCTATGCGAATTCAATTATTATTTTCGACTCTCCTTGCTCCAATTTGTTTATTTTCACAGCCTGAAAAATCATGGGATCATGAAAAAATTGAGGTGTACGAAAATCAATCACTCAGTACATTAATGCATGCGGAAATAATCTTTCAAGATAGATGGGATTTACTTCCACAACCACTATTTTGGAAGCAGATTATGCAATTATCTCCCGATACCTGTTTAATAAATTGTGCATCAACTCGCGTTGTGTTAAAAAAAATGGCAATCAAAGAATGGTCTAAACAAACGGAACTTCAAAAAGCCATTTTTAAGGATAGCATCAAGAAAATACATGGTTTAGATTCAAACGAGCAGATTTTTGTTACAACTGGGAAGAATGATTTTTACAAATTTAAAGAAGTTTACCCAAGCCTTTCAAAAGGTGTGGAAGCATTTGAACGGTTTGGAATTGATCCTTGGTATGCTCAGGCAATTTTATTGATTGAAAGTCCAGGTCAATTAAAAAAATCTGCCGCTGGAGCTTATGGCGCTTTTCAATTGATGCCCAGCGTAGCAAGAGCTGCAGGATTAACCGTAAATAGTTCCGTAGATGAACGTCGAGACTTCGATAGATCTGCATTTGGTGCTGCCCGTTTACTAAGTCGTGTTTGCATTCCAGAAGCAAAAAAAATTTTACAGGCTCATAATATAGCATTCAATGAGTCAGACCTTTGGTTTCGATTATTTGTTCTACATGTTTACCATGCTGGAGCGATGAACGTAAGTGCGGTTGTTCGAAAAATTAATCCAATAGCTGGAAATCAGGAATTAATAACAAAAATGTGGGTCACCAGCGCTGCTGATTTTGGTAATAATTCTCAGAATTACACTCAATTAGCTTTAGCATCCCAACTTATTTTACACGATTTGGTATACGAACACTGCGAGGAAATATTTGATTGTTCACCAGTAAATTAAGTTTTAACAGATTTCGAAACAAGAAAAAAGCCCAGGAAAATTCCCAGGCCTTTTTCTTGTTTATTTTTTTACTCTAGTCTATTAAATTGCCATTTTGCTGATTTTTTGTGAAAGTTCCAAAACCATGAAATCGACGATTTGTTTCAGTACATTTTCTTTTCCATCTTTTACCTGAATTAGTAGTTTACTTCCATTTTCATCCATTTCAAATGTTATATATTTAATAAGGTAAATTAATTTTTGTTCATCTTCGAGTTCAAATGAAGTTAAATCAACACCTTCAAAATTCATAAATGCCGTTATTCCTTTTTTTCCAAACACCTCACAACCCTTTGGGACAATTATCTTTTGACCAGATTTTGGAATATACTTCAAGGAGCTAAACGCAGAAAGTCCTTTCTTATTCAGCTCAACTTTTGCCATTCCAATGGAAAGTAGACCTTGAAACCCTTCTGCTAAAGTTCGTCCATTTTTCCCCAAACCTAGAAAAATATTAAAATCAGACAAACCTTCCTGCGCATTCGTTTCACCCACCATTACACCGGCTAACTGTCCATTTATCAATCCGGCCAAGCCAGCATCTCCGCCCATAGCTAAAGCCATTTGGAATTCTCCGCCCATAATTTCCGCAAAATCCTTCAACGTATTTGGCGAGTATTCGTCCATAAAGTCCTGTAACTTTTTCATGTCAATATTCATTGACAAACCTAAAGTTGGCTTTCCCGTGCCCAAATTGGCAAGAATACTAGAAGATGCGTCCGACTTAAAAAACAATTTTGACTTTAATTTTTCCGAAAAAAGATTCTTAGTCTCTACTACTGCTGCGCCATTGTCAAAAGAAATTGAGGTTTGAATGTAAGCATCCGCGACCAAATCCTGCAGATTTTTTTGTTTCTCTTCGTTTAAATCACTTAAATCCGTATTTGAGGTAGTATATAAATTAGACATATTCGTTCCGAAAACAAAATCGCCGTGAACAGAAAGAATTTCATCTATTTTCCCTCCTGAAACTTCTTTTTTTACTTTATCAAATGTTTGAGCCAATATTTTTTTTCCATCAAAATCTTCTTTTTTTGAAATTAGTACAGCTAAATTATTTCGGATTCCAAGGCAAATATCACCGCTTTGAAAGAATTGAAAATCATCCGATTTATTTAAATCAAAGCCTTGTTGTGTTAATTTATTTGCCAACGAATCTTTGTTTAATACTTCCAAAAATACGTAACTAGTTGTGGGAACTCCATCCTCGAGTAAAGGGCCCTCCAGCGCAAAATATATTGGTGATTTCATGTTTAAAATACCTTTATATGCTTTCAATTCAGCTTCTAAAATCACCCCTAATTTTGGAATAGATTTATATTCCGATTTGTTTAAAACAGCATTAAAATCTGCCTTACCAAAGGCAATGATTGATTCGTTTTCCGCTAAAAAAGCAGATACATACTCTTTTAAGGGACGGTTATCTTGATTTCCGCCACAAGAGAACAAAAGCGCTATTAAAACTAAACATCCTAGTATCTTTTTCATATCCAATAAGTTAAATTGATTTGTATCGATGAAATAATAACCACCTATATTAATCAAAAATTCATATAATTTAAATCAACCAAATATGGCAATAAATATGCCAAGTTCACTACATTTGATAATGCATTTAATGGAACCTTTTTATTCCTGGAGAAATTATTACATCGCTTCAGAAGATCCATCTTCGCCATTCTTTGGAAGAGAATACAGCGAGTTTGAATTTAATAATACAGTGTATAATTTTTACCTTCATCCACAATGGGATTCAATTGGTTCGTCAACGCTTTTTTTAAAAATCCTTTTTACAGATTATGATGAGCAGTTTGCGATTATTGAAATGATTGGTGAATGGAATGACGCTATTGAAAACGACATAATGATTTTTAAGCGTAATATTGTTGAGCCAATGCTGGAAGAGGGAATAAATAAATTCATCTTAATTGGTGAAAATGTGCTTAATTTCCATTATTCAGATGATTGCTATTACGAAGAATGGTTTGACGAAGTAGAAGAAGGATGGATTGCACTTGTGAATTTTCAGGAGCATGTGCTTCGCGAATTTGAGCACATTCACGTTGATCAATACTTTGTTATGGGTGGTGAATTAGAAGAAATTGAATGGAGAACACATCAACCGCACCATTTTTTCAAACGCGTAAGTGATCTTGTCATGAAGCGGATTGGCTAAAAAAATCTGGTAATCCGTATTTGCTTGCGAATCACCAGATTTGTATACCAGATTTTATTTTTGTACGCTAATTTTAGCAGACATTGCTCTATTATTCAAAAATAGATTAACAACGTACATGCCATTCTTAAGATCTGCAGGTAACATTATTGACTGTTTATTTTGACCAACTTGTGCAGCACCGAGATCATAGGTAAAAACCGAACGACCATTCATATCCACCAAATTGAAGAATAAATCTCCAGCACTTAAATTGTTAAAAGTAAGAATAACGCTATTAATTTCTGGTGAATATCCTGCAATAAAGTTATTCCCTTGCTTTTCCTCTTCTGAGACTCCAGAAGAAGGAGAAATTGCAATTACGTGTTGAGATAGATAAATAATATCTCCCGAATCATTATTGTTATTGTTTGTTTTATTCGTTGCAACATAAAAAGTAATATCTCCAACATTTGTTGCTGGAGCTGTCCAAGACCAAAGCCAAGAGGTTACAGCGGAAGTATTACTAGTAGATTTATGGTTTGCATATTTTCGCGTAGTTCCACTAATTGCAGTATTTGAGCTTGCAGCGAAGGTTCCAGCCATTGTGTTTGTACCATCCAGTGCTGTAGCTTGAAAACCTTTTTTCGCTGGATTTGAAGCCATTGTTAAAGTTGCAGAATAAGTTGTACCTGGTAAATAAGTGGTTACCGGAGTGAAATTATTTATCAACACTAAATTATTTTCAGTTGCCCCACTTTGAGCAGTTCCGGCATGACAACCAGTGCAATTTTGCTCTCCAGTTGCTCCGGTTCTTCCAATTGGCGAACCAGAAGCATTCAAATGTCCATTTTTGGAAAAATATTTTTCGATTTTATAATTTCCAGATTTTTGAAAAGATAGAAATCCGGCAAAAATTATGGCCGAAACAGGTAAAATGTAGTGTTTTTTCATAGTATTTTGATTTTTAATTATTTGCTTTTCCTTGATTAATCCAGCAGGAAAACTGCTGAATTAAAGTATCATTCAATGGAGTACCATTTAAAGGCATCAATTGAGGTGAACCATTCATTGAAGAAAGTATACTCGTTGCAAAAGAAGCTATCTCAGTATAATTAGTCAACGTAGGTAAAGAACCTCCAATATTATGACAACCAATACAATTTTGTTGAATCATAGGTTGTATTTGTGTAGAAAAATAAACTGTATCTATGCAAATCAAGGCAGTTGACATTGGTACTTTTTCTTTTGTGCATGAACTGAATACTGCAAAAAAGATCAAAGTAATTCCGAAAAATTTAAATCTTAGTCCTTTCATACTATTATTTGATGATAAGAGGTTTAAAAGTGAACCATGATAAACCTGTAAAAAATGAGATTGGTGCAAGAATGAAATAGTAAAAATCTTTATAAAGCTCTGCATTTTCATTCTTAAACACAAGTTGATTATCTACTTTAAACATAAACAGTAATGCAATCGTAATTGACGCGCCACTTATGATTATTCCAACGAGAGATGAAACAATTCTCTCTTTCTTAACCAATTTAATCAGTGCGAAATATACGAAACAGGTTGATAGTCCAATTAGCAAATTAAAGCTAAGGAGATATCCTAATGTGGCTTTTTCAGTGAAATCTGCTTCCAAAGGCGAATATTTGAATACAAAAATGTAGGCAACACTAATCAGGGTTCCGAAAAAACTTGAAGTGAGACCCGCTAAAAAAATATTTTTAAACATAATTTATTATTTTTTGGCAACAGGAATCGAGTAATTAATATTCATGTTGTTTGGAACGGCATCACTCGTTTTCCCAACTTTAAAATCCATTCTATTTACTATAAAACTCCCTGAAAAAGTTAAATCAGAACCTGATTTTGAAACTTTTAAAGGAACCGTTTTATCTTTGGTTATTCCTTTTATTGTTAATTTTCCTATTACATTGAAGCCCTCCGCTGACTTTTCAATTTTACTTGAAACATATTTAATGTGCGCAAATTTTGCAGCATCGAACCATTCCGCAGTTTGTGCTTTTTTATTCATCATGCCATTTCCGGTGCTTATGGAAGAAACATCAAATGTCAAATCAAATTTAGAGTTTTCCAAATCAGTCTCATCAAATTTAATGGAGGCTTTCATCGTTTTAAAAACACCTGTTGGGTCTTTACTTTTGAATTGAATCACATAACCATCCTTCAACGTATAATCTGGAGCATTGACAACTACCCAAGCTGAACTCAAAAATACTAAACATGCAATTAAGGGATAAAATAATTTTTTCATAGTTTTCTTTTTATATAATTGCTATTCTTTTTCAAATTTTCTTCCAATACAGAATCCTAGTCGAAATTGACCTTTTGACCATTTTTCAAATGTGTAAGGTATGAATTGTGTCTCACCAAATCCTTTGGAATTAGTTAGATTAATTGTGAAATTGTGGCCAAATGTTATCCATTCAAATGCAATTCCAAAACTATTGGTATTTGTCCCTCGAACATCTTTACTTTGTACTACGTGATAATACTCCAGTAATATTGCCATTTTTGAATTAATACCAAATCGCCCAGCACCTCCAATGGAAAACAATGTATTAAGATCATCTGCGGCAACATAATTTCTATGCACAACCGTTGGAATAAGCGCAAGTGAAATTCTATCGTTAAACTTTCTTGCAATATTTAACTGCGCAGTATAAGCCAAACGGTGTTGCCATTTGGGAAATGCGTTTACTTGAGTGATATCGTTTGAAGCTTTCATGTAAGTAAAACTAGCAGTTGCCAAAGCGCTAATTGTAATTGGGCTTCCTGATTTTTTTTGCGCTAACAATTTGTATTTCACAAAACCATCCAACAACGATTTGTAGGGAGCGCCTGTGCCTTTACTTCTACCAAAACCAACCATTAAATCTCGGGTAACTCCATATTCTAATGCAATTCTAATATCCGATGAATTGTCAAAACCAAACATTGTTTGAACACCTCCTGCATCTCCTGCAATATCTCCAAAACGGTGCTCAACACGAAATTCCATTACACCTTTTCTCAAAGTCTCAGTAGAATGCCCACTTATAATTCTTGTTGAATAAAAGGTGTCATCTATACGATTTGTATCAGACTCATCATTTATCTCATTATTAATCAGATCATCATTTAAAATTTCTTGAGAATGAAAATAATTTTGAAAACCTATAAAAACAAGGGTTATAAAGAATGGAAAATAATTCATTTAATTAAATTTTATTTAGCGAATGTACGCCCATTTATCTGTAACTTTCTTAAATATTTGTTAAATAATAAAAGGCACTCAAATTTATGTTTTATCCAAAATTACAAATTCATTAATCGTTAAAAATGCTGTCACATTAAATGTTTCATAAGATGCTCAATTAACTCTGTGATGAATATAAATTAGGAATTTCATTATTCTAGGAAAATACTTACTTTAAGGAAATTAATTCGTAAATCATTAAATCAAAATGACAAAACAACACATTCGAGAAAATTATAAAACAAAAAGACTAGAACTGACTAAATATCAATTGAATACCAAATCAGAGCATATATGTTCCCTTATTTTTAGAAATTTCGAACTCAAAAATAAAACAATCAGTCTTTTTCTGCCTATTGAAAAACAAAATGAAATAAATACTTACTTAATTTTAGAAAAGGCAATCTTAAAGGGTGCTAAAGTTGGTTTGCCAAGAATTAATATTGAGAATTTTGGACTAAGGCATTTTCTTTTTGAATCAAAACAACAACTAATCCTTAATAAATTTGGAATACCTGAACCAAATGATGGAGAAGAACTATTTTCAACTGAATTTGAGATAGTATTTGTTCCTTTATTGGCAATTGATATAAAAGGAAATCGCGTTGGATATGGTAAAGGGTATTACGATCGTTTTCTAAAGGAATGTGCGGAAGATTGCTTGTTTATAGGTTTGCAACTTTTTGATGAATTCATTGAAATAGATGATATTAACCATTTTGATATTAGACTTCATTATTGTATTACACCAACTAAAATTATTCAATTTTGAAAAAAGAAAACCACCAGGGAAAATTTCATTTACTTATTATTTTTTTTATACCAAGCTTTTTAGTGACGCTTTTCTTGGCGCAGAATTGGGCTATTGTCATTAGCTTTCTTATTATTAGTTTGCTAATAATATATTTAGTTTTCAAAAAGACTAAATACTAAAGATAACCAAGTATTTAATTTTAACCTATAAATTGGATACAAAAAGAGATTTATAAAACTTTGGGATAAAAAATCCCGACTCATAGAATGAATCGGGATTTAAGATCGGCATCG